>JAUVSF010000340.1 GCA_030597245.1 Acidobacteriota bacterium | reverse complement strand
GATGTTGCCTTTGATGAAAGCCCGTCTCTTCAGAATAGCTTTCGCCTCTTCGAGGTCAACACTTCCCAGAGGTGGCGGATCCAGAGTGTCAATCCCATCCGTGCCCGTCATCAACATGAGATCGAGACGGTCTCCGATCGAACCCCAGGTGTGCGTGTAGACCGGACCGGTAAAATGCTTCCGCAGCTCCTCAACCAGACTCCTCTCGCAAGGGAGGACAAACTCCCGGTAATGCTCTCTCGAAATGAAGCCACCTCCGGCAAAGGCTGAGGAGATCAGTATGGCGTCGACTCCTTCATGAGCATGGAGGCGTCCCAGTCCGGCCGCGCCTGCGACCAGCCGGTTCAGGCACTCCTTCACCTTTGTCGGATCATCGATGATTCCCATGAGTCCGTTTTCATAACCCAGGAGTTCGAGAAACTGAGACCAGGGAGAAAAAACCTCGGCATGAACCGAAACCGAACCGCCGACCTGCCCGATGACCTTCTTCAGAGTGTCCTGCTGATACGGAGGGAATCCTCCATGCCCTTCGTTGAAATCCCACGCATAGGGATAGCTGACTCCACTCAGGCCCCAGGGCTCAACGTAATAAAGGTCCTCCGGTCGGAGCGCTTCGAACGTCACCGCGGCTCTTGCAGTTGCGGATTTGAACCTCGGGTTGTCGTCGAAAGGGAAAATCGTACTTCCTCCGTTATCCCATTTAATTCTCGTAGAGGAGCTCCCCCGCTCCAGTTTCGTGACGTGCTTTTCCCAGTTTTCCGGTCGTCCCGGAAGATTGACCAGGACTCCGTCGAATTGATACCGCTCGTGAAGCCGAATCAATGCCTCTGCGAACTTCTCAGAGGTGCACCAGACCTCGACAGGGTCGAATCCGGAGTGAAGGAAGTAGTGTCCAATGGAGAGTTGGCACATCAGAGGCACCCGGTCGGCCTCTTTCAACTCCATCGCCAGTTTGAGTCGCTCTTTTGAATTCATATAGTAGACACCACGTCTTATAATCTTATTCAGGACAAGTGTAGGTCAATGGCTCATGCACTTTGAAACAACTCATCCCACACGTTATTGGCAGAAACTTGCAGATGGAAAGGTCCAGTGTGACCTCTGCCCTCGCTATTGCCATCTGCGGGAGGGACAACGGGGCCTTTGTTTCGTACGCGCGAATGAGGGTGGGAAGATTGTACTGACAACCTATGGGCTTTCCAGTGGATTCTGTATCGATCCAATTGAGAAGAAGCCCCTGAATCATTTTTTCCCCGGTACCTCGGTGCTGTCATTCGGAACCGCCGGCTGCAACCTGGCGTGCAGTTTTTGCCAAAATTGGGATATCAGCAAGTCTCGTGAAACTCACACCCTAGCCGACTCAGCTTCTCCTGACACCATTGCCCGCGTTGCTCAACAGCACGGTTGTACCAGTATCGCGTACACCTATAACGATCCGGTGATCTTTCTCGAGTATGCGATCGATGTCGCAGCTGCCTGCCGAGAACGGGGAATCAAATCAGTTGCGGTGACGGCCGGCTATGTCTGTGACGAACCTCGGAGAGAGCTCTTCCGCTATATGGATGCCGCAAATGTTGACCTCAAAGCATTTTCCGAAGACTTCTATTGGCGACTCACCAAGGGCCACCTGCAGCCGGTGCTCGACACCCTCCTGTACTTGCGGCATGAAACGACCGTATGGCTCGAGATCACGACACTCCTCATTCCAGATGAAAATGATTCGGAAGAAGAACTCGACCAGATGACGGCGTGGATCGGAGAAGAACTGGGTCCGGAAGTGCCGGTTCATTTCACTGCCTTTCATCCGGATTGGAAGATGCTGGACAAGCCCGGCACTCCGGCAGAAATCTTGACTCGGGCCAGGACCATCGCTCTCAAGAACGGCCTGCACTATGCTTACACCGGCAATGTTTTCGATGCGAATGGTCAGAGTACCTACTGCCATCAGTGTGGTCAGAAGCTGATTGACCGCAACTGGTATGTGCTTGGACACTGGAACCTTACACCAGAAGGGGATTGCCGGTTCTGCGGGACGCGCTGCGCAGGGCATTTCGAAGCAGCACCCGGAGATTGGGGTGCACGGCGACAGCCGATTCGAATCTCGGTTTGAAGCTGGTGGCGGGTTCTAGACCGCATGGCACCACTAAGACAAGGGCACCAAGGGAACAACACATGCTAATCTTGGCACCATGAAAGCCATCTACCTGGAGCGGCACGGTCCGCCGGAAGTGTTTCGCGATCGAATGGTTGACGACCCCGAAGTTGGTTCCCGAAGCGTGAAGCTGCGTGTGGCGGCAGCCGGAGTCAATTTCGCCGACTTACTTCAACGGCTTGGGCTCTACGGACATGCACCAAAACTGCCCTACATTCCAGGTTTTGAAGTCGCAGGAGAAATCATCTCTTGTGGATCTGAAGTTACGTCGTTTTCGGTTGGAGATCAGGTAGCGGCACTGATTCCAACGGGAGGCTATTCAGATACGGTCGTGGCCGACGATTCCGTGGTAAAGAAGATCCCTCCAGGGATCAGTCATGAAGAAGCGGCCGCCATTCCGGTGAACTACCTGACCGCATGGTTTTGCCTGTTCAACTTCGGCTATCTGTCAAAAGAAGACCGGGTTCTCATCCATACAGCCGCTGGTGGCGTTGGCGTGGCAGCTGTCCAGCTGGCACTCGACAAGGGCGCCGAAGTTTTTGCCACCGCGGGCAGTGAAGAGAAGCTCAGGTTCCTCGACGAGATTGGAGTTCAGCATCGTGTCTCCTATTTGGAGCCCGATTGGGCAGAGCAGATACGGCTCCTTTCAGATCCCGGCGGAATCGACGTTGTACTCGACAGCGTGGGTGGTGAGTGCCTCCAGAAAAGCTATGAGTTGCTCGCTCCACTCGGCCGACTGGTATCGTTCGGTCTATCCAAAGCCGTTGCAGGGCCGAGGCGCAACTGGATCAAGACATTTCTGGCCTGGTGGCGAACTCCCCGCTTCAGCCCACTCGATCTGATTGACCGTAACGTGGCTGTCTCCGGATTTCATCTCGGCCTACTGGGCTCCAAGGCAGACGTCGTGACCGATGCTTTCGACCAGATCCTCTCGAAGGTGAGTGCTGGAATCTTGAGACCCATTGTCTCGGAGACTTTCCCCCTCTCTGCCTCAGGGGTCGCGGAAGCTCATCATTTCATACACGCGAGACGAAATATGGGAAAAGTAATACTCGTGAATGACTAGCGGGACAAGGGATTGAACGGATTGAGACCCTCGATCGACTGCGGTCATACGACCTTCATCAGTACTTGCAGATGGTAATGTGATGGGTTTCTTACTCGCGGCTCTGGCTTCTTGCTCCTTCGTCATCCTCGACGTACTCCGGAAGAGTCTCGGTAAGCGTCTATCGGCCGTTGCGATCGTGATCGGGATCAACCTCGGGTCTGCCGTGCTGTTCCTCTTCACATTGAATGTCAGGGGTGGCTGGGCCTGCGACAGGACTTTCCTTCTGATTGCCACGATCGAAGCGATCACCTTCACTGTCGCCTCTATCCTGTATGTCCAGTCGGTCACTATGTCCCAGCTCTCGTTGACCATTCCCTATTTGAGTTTCACTCCCGTGATCTCGGCACTCATAGGAGTGTTCGCACTCGGAGAGATCCCTACTCCGCGCGGCTTCACGGGAATCGCACTAGTAGTTGCCGGCGCCCTTCTGCTTCACGCTGGAGATGGTGGCCGCTTCCGAGATCTGCTTTACGCTCCCTTCAGAGAACCTGGAAGCTGGAGGATGCTGGCAGTTGCGGGGATTTTCGGAGTGACGACAGTCTTGGATAAGATTGCTATCCGCCATGGGTCCGAACCGCTCCTGGGTCTGGCTCTGACTCTTGGCAGCTCAGTTATCCTGACATGTGTGGTTTACCTGCGCTCGAGCCTGATGTCGAGCGAGAGGCTTCGAAAACCGGCAGAACGAAAACCCTGGAAGGAACCGCTCCTCTACCTGGCGGCTCTGGTTGCAGGAGTTGCGGTTCTTTCGCAGTTCTTCGCTTACAGTTATCTTTTCGTTTCCTATGTTGAGACAATCAAGCGTGCAGGAGGTCTCTTTTCCGTGCTGATTGGGATCGTGATCTTCCGGGAGGGCAACCTCTCACGCCGACTGCCGGCGGCTGCGCTCATGGTTCTTGGAATCGTGCTTATCATTTCCTGAATTTTGAGAACACGCAGCTCGTGTAAACCTTGAAGCGGAGGGAATCGAAAGTGAAAGTCCTTTGCATTGGCTTTGGAAATGTCGCTCGGTCGCTTGCAAGACTCCTGATTGGAGAACCCTCACAATCCCGACTCCTATCGGGGCTGGATCTTCAGTTTGTCGGTGTGACTTCAGCCAGTCGAGGCTGTCTCGAAAACAAGCAGGGGCTTAACCTTTCTCATGCCTTGCAGGAGATCGAGGAGTCGGGGCGTTTCGAGCAAAAGAATCCCGACTTCTCGGAGCTCAACAGTCTTGCCGCGGTGCAGCAACTCGACTATGACGTCTTGATTGAGCTTTCCACACTCAATCTCAGGGACAAGGGTGAACCGGCCCTCACCTACCTGAGAACGGCTCTCGAGCGTGGAAAGCACTGTGTAACGGCAAACAAAGGACCTATCGCCTTTGCCTATCAGGAGTTGGCATCGCTCGCCGCGAAGAATGACTCTCGTCTGCTTTTCGAATCAACTGTTATGGACGGTGCCCCGGTTTTCAACCTGGCTCGAACCGCGTTGAAAGGATGTCAGATTTGCGCAGTGGAGGGCATTCTGAACTCGACCGGAAATTACGTGTTGACGCAGATCGAACAGGGAACATCACTTGACGAGGCGATTCTCAAAGCTCAGGAAGGAGGCTTTGCAGAAGCGGATCCGAGTTACGACCTCGAGGGCTGGGACGCGGCCGCAAAGATCAGTATCCTGGCCAGGGTTCTGATGGATGCTGAGATAACTCCGACGGAAGTTTCAAGAAGAGGGTTTTCTACGCTTAACCTGGATGAAATCGGTCAAGCAGTTAGCACCGGGACTCGGGTCAAGATGGTGGCCGGCGCCAGAAAGAGATCGGGAAAAGTTTTGGCTGAAGTTGGGCCGAGACGGTTTCCGAGAAATCACCCGTTCGCCACGGTTGACGGAACCGGGTGCATTCTCCGAATAGAAACTGATCTGATGTGCCCTTTGACGATCCGGCAGGAGTCTCCGAGTGTTTGGGATTCTGCTTACGGCGTCTTGAATGATCTAATGGAACTGGGAGATGGGGGCGATTGACGAACGACGAACGACGAACGGGCTCGGGGCGATTCTCGTGTCATACACTTCCCTACCCCTCTTCAAGACGGTTCACAATACGAGATATTCCGTCCCGGAGCATAGCGCATCCAAAATTGATAAGGAGGCCGAGTCTCTTGTCGGCTAGTCGGAGATACGTCAGGAGTTGTTTCTTATGTACTCGTTGGATGACTTCGAGGGATTCAATCTCCACAATGACCTTGTCCTCGACAATCAAGTCAGCTCGAAATCCAGCGTCAAAATCATGCCCCTTATACGAAACGGGAATTGGGACTTGACTTAACGTAGAAAGGCCTCGATCTTGCAGCTCATGTTCCAAAACGGCTTCAT
>JAUVSF010000113.1 GCA_030597245.1 Acidobacteriota bacterium | reverse complement strand
GCAGCGCACCAACCTTCTTAAGGCCTCCAATCTTGATCGTCTCGAGCTTGAAACCTAAGCTGGGGACGATTCGGCTTTCCAAGCCTTCCTGGGTCCCCGCGAAAAGGGTATCGATGGCCGGCTGCCTCATTTTGAGTTGCTGTGCGAGTGCGATAGCCATGTAAACGTGACCTCCGGTTCCTCCTCCTGCAAATAACACTCTGTTAAGTTGACTTGCCATTCCTACCTGGATCCCGATGGTTCGGCGACTCCGTGCCGCCTTGCTATTGTGACAGTTGCGCTTTGGCCTACTACCCCTCGTGTATGCCGCGAAATGTTCAGAAGTACTCCCACTGAAACCAACATGACCAGGATCGATGAACCCCCAACTGAGACGAAGGGCAGAGGGATGCCTTTGGTTGGAACTAAGCTCAAGACAACGCTGATATTGAAAAGGGCTTGGAAGACGATCATCATCACGATGCCCAGGCCCAGAAAAGTTCCGAAAACTGTGTCTGCTCTTAATGAGACGCGGATTCCTCTCCAAAGGAAAAGAATGAATAACAACAGCATTAGTGTGCAGCCCAAGAGACCCGTTTCCTCACCGACGACTGCGTAGATGAAATCGGTGTGAGGTTCAGGAAGGAAAAACAGCTTTTGAGTCCCATGAGCCAACCCTTTGCCGGTCAGCCCGCCGGAACCAACGGCTACAAGACTCTGGATGATCTGGTATCCGGCTCCCTGGGGGTCTGCTGAAGGATCGACGAAGGCCAGGATTCTCTCGCGGCGGTAGGGCACCAGGTATATCAAGAAGTAGAAAAGTGGGCAGGCCAGCAAGACCATTGCCAGGTAGTATCTGATCCGGAAGCCGGCAAGGAACAGCATCAGTGCAGCCGTAGCAGCCAGACTGGCGGCCGTTCCAAAGTCGGGAGCCCGCAGAATCAAGAGAATCATGGCCAGGAGAACAGCCAGATAGGTCATCATGCTTCGGTCAATCTTCCTTATTTGCCCACCCTTACTTGCAAGGAAACAGGCTGTCAGGATAATGGCCGTGAGCTTGGCTGCCTCTGAAGGCTGGAAACGGAACGGTCCGAGAATGATCCATCGATGAACACCATTGATTCCGGGGCTTAACAGGGCCCATACCAGCAAAACTGCGGAAATGCCCAGTAGACCGTAGAGAACCGGTTTCCGAGCAAAAGTGTGATAGTCGGTCCGCATCGCTACGAAGAACAGAAGCAGCCCGACCACAACCGAAGCCAGTTGACGGAAGAAGATCGCAGTCGAAGGGCCGTACAGCTCTTTAGAAACGACTGATGAGGCGCTGAAAACGATCACCAGTCCGAAACCCAGAAGGGCCAGGACGATGAGAATAAGGGACTGGTCGTAGGGTACCTTTCGATTCATAGTTTAGTTGAACCTTATCCGGGTTTTAGTTCAATAGTTCAATAGTTCAATGCCATAACCGAGTTCTTAAACACTTTCCCCCGATGTTCGTAGTTCTCGAACATGTCAAAACTGGCGCAGGCTGGAGCGAGAAGAACTACATCATTTGCCTTTGCGGATGCCGCAGCCAGGTGGACCGCTTGGTTCAGGTCTTCCGCGTGGCTGATGAGGGCTGCCCCGCTCAGTGCCGCTGAGATCTTCTCGGCTGCCGACCCGATCAAGATCAGTCTCCGCACTCTTTGCGATACAAGAGAGCGAAGTTTTTCAAAATCGGCTCCCTTGTCCAGACCGCCCATGATCACGACGAGTTTCTTATCGAAGGCTTCCAATGCCTTGATGGCCGAGTCGAGATTGGTCGCCTTAGAGTCGTTGTAATACTCGATGTCTCTGAAACGCCGTACCAGTTCGAGCCGGTGCTCAACACCGGAAAAGCTGCTGATAGCACTAGATATTTGCTCTCGGGTCACTCCCAGGAGAGACGCCACAGCGACTGCGGCCAGGACGTTCTCCAGGTTGTGTTCACCTTTCGGCGAAATGCTGGAGACAGGCATGACTTCTTGATTCTTGCCTTCGCGCCGAACAATGATCCTTCCCCTTTCAATGAAGGCACCTTCCTCAAGACGTTTGCTTTTGCTGAAAGGGAATAACTGTGCATTGGCTGAAACAGCTAACTTCCAGGAGGTCGGGTCATCCCGGTTGATCACCGCGAAGTCGTTTGCGGTCTGGTTGAGCAGAATCCTCTTTTTAGCAGCAGTGTAGGCCGAGAAGCCCGAATAACGATCCATATGATCTGGTGTGATGTTGAGAAGCACCGCAACCTCGCTTCTGAACCTGGAAATCGTCTCCAACTGGAAGCTGGACAACTCGACAACGTATACCGTACCTTCCGGACCACTTCCTTCATCGGTGACAAAGCCGCTCAGTGGTTCGCCAATGTTGCCCGCAACGACTGATGTCAGGCCCGCCGACTTCAGAATTCGCCCTAGCAAACTTGTGGTGGTTGTTTTACCGTTCGATCCGGTCACTCCGACGAACCTGCCTCGGAGGAACCGGTAGGCCAGCTCAATTTCGCTGATGACCGTAACCCTGTTTTCAAGAGCCTGCTGAATCTCCGGTAGGGAGACGGGCACACCAGGGCTCAGTACGATGAGGTCCGATGTCAGGAAATCCTTTGTATCATGTCCCCCCAACCTGAGTTCTATGGCGCTATTCAGCCGCTTGAGGTAGCCAGTCAACTCGGCTTCAGACTTGAGGTCAGTAACGGTTACGCGGGCTCCTTTCCGAGCCAAAAGGGCGGCCGCTGACAATCCGCTTCGAGCCAGGCCAACGACCAGTACCTTCTTACCCTGAAGCTGCATTCCTTCAGCTTCCTGGTTCTGATTTTCAATGTTCGATTCTCGCGTTACGCTTTCAATCAATGGAGTTTCCTGGTTACCTCAGCTTCAGGGTGGATAGACTGAACAGGGCGAAGATGATCCCCACGATCCAAAAACGGATGACTACTTTGGGCTCTTCCCAGCCAAGTAGCTCGAAATGGTGGTGAAGCGGGGCCATTTTCAGAATGCGTTTTCCTCTGAATCGAAATGACCCTACCTGCAAAATCACCGAGAGGGCCTCGAGAACGAAAATGCCCCCTATAAAAAATAGGAGTAGTTCCTGTTTGATCAAGAGCGCCACGGTCCCGATGGCTCCGCCAAGCGCCATCGATCCGACGTCTCCCATGAACAGCTGGGCGGGATAACAGTTGTACCAGAGAAACCCTAACGTTGCGCCCACCATAGCACCGCAGAAGATGGTGAGTTCACTGGCATACGTGTTCTTGATCAAATCGAGATAATCGGCAAATGTCGCGTGGCCTGTTACATAAGTTAGAACCGTAAGAGCTGAAGCAGCAATAACCACTAAACCGCTAGCCAAACCGTCGAGCCCGTCGGTCAGATTGACAGCGTTGCTGCTTCCGATGATTACCAGCAGGACAAAGATGATTAAGGGAATGAACGTCGATACTCCGAGGACGACCAGGTCAAGTTCGGGAGTGAAACGTTTAAAGAACGGTACACTCAGATTGGCGCTGTACAGCCCGATCCTGTTTAAGGAGATGAGCGTGAGAGCTATGCTTATGGCAAACAGGGTCTGGAGCAGAATCTTCTGGTGGAATCGAAGCCCCAGGGACCGCTTTTGACTCAGCTTCGCATAGTCATCAGCGAATCCAACAGCAGCGAAAAAGATGAGTGAAACCAGAGCCACCCAGACGTAAGCGTTCGTGAGGTCGGCCCAGAGAAGGGTGGGCACAACAATACTGATGACTATCAGAATTCCTCCCATAGTCGGGGTGCCGGCCTTGTCATGATGAGTCGATGGGCCATCTTCTCGCACGTATTGACCAATCTGAAAATCTTGAAGCCTTCGGATAAGCAAGGGACCGAGCCACATACTTAGGAACAGGGCGGTCATGGACGCATAAGCGGTGCGAAACGTGATGTACCGAAAGACATTCAAGATGGTGAACTCGTCGTGTAATGAATACAGTAAATAGTAGATCAAGATCGCACCCCCCGCAGTGATTCAGTAATCACTTCCATCCGAACTCCTCGTGAGCCCTTGATCAGGACGAGATCACCGGACTGGAGGAAGTGTTTTAGGAACTCTGCAACTCCGTGGCTGTCATTGAAGTGATCAATATGACCTTGTGGAAACCCCGTGTTTCCAGCTTCATCTCCGGTGTTCCAGGCTTCCGGTCCAACCGTGAATATGTAGTCCAAATCGGAACTGGCCGCTTTCCCTCCGACCTGGCGGTGGTATTTTGTCGATTCGGAGCCGAGTTCCAGCATGTCACCAAGCACGAGGACCTTGCGGTGGTAGCCTGTTACAAGGCGCAGGGTGTCGAGCAAGGTGTTCACAGCTTCGGGGTTGGAGTTGTATGTATCGTCCCAGATTGTGATGCCCTCGAACTCCAGGATCTGGCCCCGTTGAGGGAGTGGGCGAAGGGAACTGAGAGCGTTCTGAACAGCTTGCGGCTCCAGGTTCGATTCCAGAGCAACAGCGGTTGCGGCAGCAATGTTGTAGAGGAAATGCTTTCCAATGAAGGGAACGCTCCCTTTGATTAGACAATCAGGTCCTTCGATCGAGAACTCCATCTTCTGGAGGTTCTTAAACTGAAAGTTAGTGACTTGGTAATTGGCATCCTTCCCAAGGCCGAATGAGACCTGCCTGCCGCTGAACTGGTCTCTTAGTCCGACTACAAGTAGATCATCTGCGTTGTAGAAGTAGGTTCCAGCGGGATCAAGATGGTCCAGAATCTCGCCCTTGGCTTCCGCAACCTCCAACATGCTTGAAAAGAACTCGGAATGAACGGGGCCGACGTTAGTGATGAGCGCTCCGTTCGGCCGGCATATCGATGACAGCTGCGAGATTTCCCCTGGATGGCTCATTCCCAGCTCCACGACCGCGCTATCGTGGTGCTCTTCGATCTCGAGCAGTGCCAGGGGCAAACCGATGTGATTGTTCAGATTCCCTGGAGATTGCAGGACGTTTTGTCCGGCACCCAGAAGGGAAGCAGTGAAATGGCGTGTTGTCGTTTTCCCCATGCTCCCCGTAATGGCGAGGAGGCTCTTCCCCCATCGTTTGCGCACAAAAGCCGCCAGTCTCTGCAGGGCGGCCGTTGTGTCTTCTGCCTTCAGACACAGACAACCCTCGGGAAGCGGGGGGAGACTTGTTGTGTCGGATATGACGAGTACCTTGGCGCCTCGCTCCAGCGCCTGGGGTAGGAACCGATGCCCGTCGAGACGCACCCCTTTAATCGCGAAGAATACTTCGCCGGCCTTGATGGTTCTGGAGTCTATGGAGACAGTGGGAAACAGTTGGTCGGAGAACCCCCCGATGTCGGAACCTTGTTGAGGCTCAAGCTGTACTGAGCTGAGAACTTCAGATAGGTTCAATTTGAGCAAAGTGCCTTCCTCACAATTTCTCTCTCGTCAAAAGGAAACGTCTTTCCGTCGATCTCCTGGTATGTCTCATGTCCCTTACCGGCCAAGAGGACAAGGTCGCCTGGCTGGGCGATCTCGATTGCTCTTCGGATAGCTGCCTTCCGGTCGGGAATCACTTCTACGTCAGTGTGGTTCTTGGGAATGCCCGGAATTATCTCGTCAATGATTTTCTGGGGATCTTCGGTTCTTGGATTGTCGGAAGTCACGATGACCGCGTCGGACCCGCGGCAGGCGATGGCGCCCATCTGGGGTCGTTTCCCTCGGTCCCGATCACCGCCGCATCCGAAAAGGCAGATCACACGCTTGTCGGTAACCTGGCGGGCGAGTTCAAGGACGTTTTTCAGGGCGTCAGGTGTGTGAGCGAAATCGATGATGATTGAAAATGGAACCTTAACTGGAACCTTTTCGAATCGACCTGGAACGTTCCGAAGCTCCTTCAATGCGGCTTGGATGGTCTTGTCCGGTACGCCGAGAAGGCTGCAGGCCGCTGCAGCGGCCATTAAATTGTAGAGATTATGCCGACCAAGCAGGTGGCTCTTGATTGGCAGAGTTCTGTCAAAGAAATCCAGTTCAGCTTCCATTCCCTCAGTGGATATCCTGAAACTGAGAGGGTGGATGCGTGCCTTTTCAGACAGCCCGAACGTCACCACCTCACCGTCGGCTTTGCTGATCAACTGTTGCCCGAATGAATCGTCGGCATTGAGCAGGGCCCACCGAATCCCCGGGTTGTAACTGCGCTGGAAAAGCAGTTCTTTTGCCGAAAAGTACTCTTCCAGACTGCTGTGGAAATCAAGATGATCCTGGGACAGGTTTGTAAAGATCGAGACCGGAAAGTGGGTTTGGAAGACACGGTCGAAAAACAGGGCATGGGAAGAGGCTTCCATGACTCCAAACTCGCAGCCCTCGCCAAGTGCTTCGTGCAGGATTCGCTGGACGTCGATCGCCTCCGGAGTTGTCAGGGTCGACTCGAGATCCCGATTGCCGATTCTGGTTCTAATTGAACCGAGCATCACGGCTTTCGAGTGTTGCTGCAGAATGGTGTGGCTCAGGTGAGTTGTGGTGGTTTTTCCATTGGTGCCCGTAATCCCGATCAGGGGTAACAGACGCGAGGGTTCGCCACAAAAGTGATTGGCGCTATAAGCCATCAATCGTCGAACCGAGCGGGTTTGTATCCAGGTGGCAGTTGACCGGCCCCCTGGTGGTCGCTCAGAAGCGATGGCAACAGCCCCGCGGGAAACGGCTTGGTCAACAAACAGGTGTCCGTCGGTTTTCAGCCCTCTAACAGCAAAGAAAAGGGCACCTCTTTCGACCTGTCTTGAGTCGTAGGCCAGGCTGCGCACTTCGATGTCATCGTTGGGAGTGATCTGTACCTGCATGCTCTCCGGTACGCAGGAGAACAACTCGGTTAGTTTCATTCCCTCTCTGCCTTTCGTTTGAGAAAAATACTTCGCACACCATTCCCGGCGAAATAGGGAGTCCGGGTGCGGGTCTTTGTCCTACCGCCATTCCCGTGCCGGTGATTTTGAGTCTTACACTGTGTCGGGCACAGTCGCGGGCAACTTGTCTCAATGTGAGGCCCTTGAAGTCGGGTAGCGCCTCTGTGCTGAGGTTGACTGTAAGACTTTGACTTTCTGCCCGCCTTTCGGTTTCGCTCTCGAGTACCGTAAGGACGGTCTCACTGAAGTGTCCGGTCAGAAGACTTTCCTCCGACTGAAAAGTCCCGTCACTAATTTCACTCTCAGGGAGTCTGTTCTGAGTTCCAGGTTTGTTGGTTTTTGCCATCTGGATGTGCGGGTTTACCATTTCGACCGGCAGATCGGGGGGGACTCCCTGGTGAATCAGAGTCAGTTCCATGATCTCCTTGAATGCGGGACCAGCTACTCTCCCGCCCCAGGGGAGTCCTTTTGGCTCATTGATCACGACGAGGCATACAAGAGCAGGATCGTCAGCAGGTGCAAAACCGATAAATGATCCGACGTACTTGCTTCTCGAATACTTCCCATCCACGATCTTCTGGGCGGTCCCGGTCTTTCCCGCGCACGAGTATCCCTTCAATCGGGCAGCTCTTCCGGTGCCTTCCACGACCACAGCAGTCATGATCTGTCTGGCTTGTCTGGTGGTGGCTTCGCTCAGAATCCGTTTCCTCTCCAGCTTCTGGTTGAACAGCAAGTCTCCGGCAGGGGAGAGGATCTGACGAACCACATGAGGCTTCACGAGGTGCCCTCCATTGGCGATGGCGGCAGCAGCTCGAACCATCTGCAGAGGAGTTACGCCAATTTCCTGACCGAAGGAGATTGCACCAATTGAGATCTTCGACCATTGGGAAACCGGGCGGAAAAGGCCGTTCTCTTCTCCAGGGAGATCGATTCCTGTCTTCTGGCCGAAGCCAAATGACTCAACGTAACGGTGCAGTCTTTCGTCACCCAGCCGTAACGCCAGCTTTACCATTCCGACGTTGCTGGATTTGACGATCACCTGTGTCAGGGTCAGGTCTTCGAAACTCCTTTTAGCCTCACGGTAGACCTTTCCTGCGATGCGAGCTGTTCCTGCCCGGCAGTCGATTACCTCATCAGGAGTTGTTAACCCCTCTTCCAGAAGCGCGGACATCGTAATGACTTTGAACGTGCTCCCTGGTTCGTAGAGGTCCAGGATCGAGCGGTTTCTGCGATGATCTGGAGGGTATTTCCCAGGATCGTTGGGGTTGAAGGTGGGGCAGTTTGCCATGGCGAGAATCTGGCCGGTCCTCGGGTCCATGACAATCGCTGACCCGTCTATAGCCCCATGGAGTTCGACCGCTTTACGAAGGGCCGTTTCGGTCACATGCTGAATAGCCCTGTCGATGGTGAGGACCAGGATATTCCCCTCAATTTTCTCGTTGGACGAACTCCTCAAGTAGCTATTGCGTCGGGCATCAACCTTGAGCTGCACCATTCGCTTTCGACCACGAAGTTCCTCCTGGTAGTAGTATTCGAGTCCTCCAAGCCCGTCGTTGTCTACGCTGACGAATCCGAGTATGTGACTGGCGAGCTCCATGTTTGGATAGAATCTCCGGCTCTCCTCAGTGACATGAATTCCGGGCAGTTGCAGGTCCCGCACCTGCTTGGCTTCCAGGGGAGGGATCCTTCGTTTTAAGTAAGTGAAGGATGCCTCGGAGGTTAATTGCTCGAAGATCTTGTCCGAGGGAATTCCAAGGATCTGTGCCAGCGTCTGTGAAGTGTAAAGAGGATCTTCAATCTGGTGGGGATGAGTGTAAACTGAATGCGATTTAACATTCGTGGCCAGTTCTTCGAGATTACGATCGAGAATGGCTCCACGCTTAGGGCTCAGCTCTATGTAACCTTGCTGCTGACCTTCGGCCTGTCGGAAATAGTCCTCAGACTTGAAACCCTGAAGGTAAATCAGGCGGGCGAAAATGCCGGCGGCCCAGAGGAGGGCCAGGCACAGCACGATGAGCAAGCGTCCAAAAATTACCTTTTTTAAGTTCTTCCCCCCATGATCGTTCTTCATTCATGCAAGACCCCGGGCATAGTCCGCGATTGAGCCACTTGGCGATGAGTGGGCATCGGTTCGTCACCTCTCAGGAGCAGGACCGACTCGTTATTGGAGCTGATGAGCCCCAGTTCTCCGGCGACACGCTCTATCTCTGCGGGCGCGGCCAGTGTGTTACGCTCTGCTTTCAGAAGGTCGTTGGCTTCTCTGAGTTCACTGTTAGTGCGGTTTAGGGTCTCGATCTGGTACTGGATCGTGAGAATGTCGCCTCGAATCCAAGCTGAACTCAACAGAAAAGCAACGACGAGGCCAGCCACTAAGATGCACTTGAATACCTCGAGTATAGTGGTTTTCTCACTGGCCCCTAAAGTTCTGTTGACAACGTGCTGGGCATTCAGATCGACCATTTCTCCTCCTCAAGCGTTTTCAGTTATTTCCATTCGCTCAACAGCACGCAGCTTGGCGCTCCGCGCGCTAGGGCTCAAACTCACCTCTTCTTCTGAGGGTCTGATAGGTTTCCCGGTAAGAATCTTGACGTTCTGTTTACGAGGGCACTCACAGAGATCTCCGGGCCGGAAGCAGATGCATTTCCCAGTTTCCAGCTGGAAGGTTCTCTTGACGATTCGATCTTCAAGGCTGTGGAATGAAATGACAACGAGGCGGCCCCCGGGTCGCAGAAACTGAATAGATGTCGAAAGGAACCGATCAAGGTCTTGCAGTTCCTGGTTGACCTCAATTCTCAGAGCTTGAAACACGAGTGTTGCAGGGTGAAGCCTCGAACTTCTCCGACTTGCCTTGACCGTACGTACAATGTCAGCGAGTTCGGTGGTCGTCTTGATGTGCCGACTGCGTCTTTGCTCGACAATCGCCCTTGCGATCTTTCTGGCCTGTGGCTCCTCACCGTAGCGACGGAAGATGTCGGCAAGTTCGTGTTCCTTCAAGCGATTCACGAGGATTTCTGCTGTTGTCTGCTGGTCCCGATCCATTCGCATGTCCAGCGGACCTTCTTCCGTGAAGGTAAACCCTCGGTCGGGATGAGTCAGTTGATACCTGGATACACCGAGGTCCACCAGGCATCCGTCTATGCATTCAATACCCAGGTTCGGCAGTACCAGAGGCAGGTTCTTGAAGTTTTCGTGGTGGAACGAAACTGCCTTCGAGCGATATCGGAGGTTTTCAGAGGTAGATTGAAGAGATTCAGAGTCGCGGTCCAGGGCAATCAACCGGCCTTTTCCCCGCATTTCTTCGAAGATTCGTTCAGTGTGGCCTCCGAGGCCTACCGTACAGTCCACATAGGTCCCGCCTGGCCGGATTGCCAGTAAGTCGGTGGCTTCTTCTAATAGAACGGGTTTGTGTTCAAGTGTCACTTCGACCATTGTTAGATTCCAAGATCAGCCAGAGCCATGGCGTCTTGGTTTGTATACGGGTCCGATTCCAACTGAGTTTGGAATTTATCCCGATTCCACACCTCCAGGTACTTGAGATAGCCGATCACGGCTACTTCACCATCGATGGCGGCAGCTTCCCTGAGATGCGGTTGAATCAGAACTCGCCCTTGTTTATCCATGGTTGCCACCTGCCCGTAGTAGCTTGTATTCCTGAGAAATTTCTGTTTCTCAGGCAGCATCTTGGGCGGTTCCATGAGCTTCGCTTCGATCTTTTCCCATTCGCTAAGGGGATAGATGAGCACCTTCTGTCCGTCCACACTCGTGACAAAGACCTCTGAGCCGAATTCTTCCGCGAGGACCTTCCGGTGTGCCGTGGGAATCTTGACTCTCCCTTGAGCGTCGATTTTTGCGGGGGAATTACCCCTGAGTACCAACGCTGACCCCCTCTCTGTTACTTGTAATGACCAAATGGGACCAAATCGATCCAATCTAATCCAAAATAGTCCATCATTTTGCACGATGTGTCAAGAGAAATCTTCATTGAGGCCTTTTTGTGCGAAAAAGTAATACTCAAAGGTGCTTTGCGATGGATTGTTGAAGCCGGAACTCAGAGTAACGGGCGTGTTGCCCAGATGGCAGGGCGCCTAATTTCGAAGCCCGAAGCTCGAAATCCGAAACAGATCTCAAGTCTCGAATAACCAAGTACCAAAACAGGCTCTCGCTGATCACGTTCTTGGAATCAGGTACTTCAAGTCGTTTAGACCTTAGACCTTGTCACTTCTAGCTTGTTTAGAGCTTCGGATTTCGAGCTTCGAGCTTTGCCCAACTG
>JAUVSF010000359.1 GCA_030597245.1 Acidobacteriota bacterium | reverse complement strand
TCTTCCATTTCCCGCAAGGCGCGGTAGATCAAGCTGGGATCAATTTGACCTGGATTGAACCCGAATTCGTCCAGTCCATTCAACAGGTTATATCCATGATCTTCTCCGCGGTGTAGCATCACCAGCAAACAGGGTTGGAGAAAACTCATCACTCTTCTGCGGCGACCACCGCCTTTACCTCGCCTGCCGGGCACGGAATCCTCCTTAAGCGGTTATTAGTAATTCGTCAAGAGTATAATATACTATAGACTAAAGGTCAATACGTGAATGACCCGTTGTCCGCAAGAAAAGGGTGTTTGCCGACGACCCAGTAGCAGGTGCACGTTTCGGCACGATCCCGGATCGAACTTCTGCTTCCAGCCAAAAGCCGAGGTCAGGGCGTGTTCCCGGGCTAACAGAGATAATCGAAGGAGGAGGAGAAAAGGGGCCTCCGACCTTCTGTACTTCCTGTCATAGTGACGGCGGCGTTTGGCCTCATATCCAAACACTTCCAAAGGGAGCGTTGCATCCTGCAACCATCTGATACTGGTTTTTCCGCATAAGGCAATTCTCCCGCTCCATATCGATTCAACCTTCGTCCGCTAAGTAGCTTATTCACGAACAACTTATGTTTGTTTGGTGAAGGCGGAGAGTGTGGAACAGATTTTGCTCCATCTTATGGGTGCATAAATCGACGAGGTTGTAGTTTGGACGAGAAACTCTGCGAAATCATCTTCAACAGTATTCATGATGGCGTCTTTACAGTCGACAAGCGCTGTATCATCACCTCATTCAACAAAGCCGCTGAGGGGATCACTGGGTTTCAGGCTTCCGAGGCGCTGGGTAAGCACTGTTTCGACATTTTCCGTGCGGACATTTGCCACAAGCGCTGCGCCATAAAAGATACGCTGAAAAACTATGATCCGGTGGAGAATGCCCGGGTAGCCATTATCACCCGCGAGGGATGTGAGTTGCCCATCAATGTGACCACAACAATCCTGAAAGATGAGGATGACAATATCGTGGGTGCAGTGGAGTTCTTCACCGATGTTTCTGAGGTGGAACAGCTCAAGGAGTATCTCCATCGTTCCAGGGTTCTGGAAGACATCATCACCGTGAACCATCGTATGCAGAAGCTCATCGGCCTGTTACCCGACATCGCTGCATCGGACTGTTCCGTTCTAATTGAAGGGCCTAGTGGGTCTGGCAAGGAACTCTTCGCGCAGGCAATTCACAACCTGAGTCCTCGAAGATATGGTCCGTACATAGGAATCAACTGTGCAGCATTGCCTGCAACTCTTCTTGAATCGGAATTGTTTGGCTACGAAAAAGGCGCATTCACTGACGCCAAGAGCAGCAAACCGGGGCAGTTCTGTCTTGCCAATGGTGGAACGTTGCTGCTCGATGAGATTGCCGAGATGGACAGGTCCCTTCAGGTCAAGCTCCTGAGGGTTCTCAATGATGGGGAATATCGCCCTCTTGGCTCGGCAAAGACGTTGAAAGCCAATGTGAGAATTATTGCAGCGACCAATGCAGACTTAAAAAAGAGGATCAGTGAGGGGCAGTTTCGAGAGGATCTCTATTTCCGGATCAATGTAGTCGGCCTTGAAATACCTGCTTTGAGAGAGAGGCAAGAAGATATCGCACCTCTCATTGAACACTTCGTACGGTTACTGAGGAAGAAGACAAACAAGCCGATCCAAAGGGTTTCACCTGAAGCCATTGCTGAGCTAAGGAAGTACCCTTTTCCTGGCAATGTTAGGGAGCTGGAAAACGCCATTGAACATGCGTTCGTCATGTGCCATAGCAAGGAGATTCTCGCAGAGCATCTGCCGCAGCATATTCTTACGGAAGCGGTCATCAAGAACGGAAATGGATCAGACTCTGAGAACGAGGAAGCCGTAATAAAGGAGGCTCTCGTTCGAAACAGAGGGCATCGGACTCTGGTAGCAAGAGAGCTGGGAATGCACAGGTCTACGCTCTGGCGAAAGATGAAAATGTATCGGATCTAGCGCCGCCGCCACCTTGATAATCTACCTCGCCGTGCGAAACTCGGGCTAGGCAGAAGTCGTGGAGTGTTCCGGACCAGCAGAGAAACCGTGTTTCAGATGAAGACCGGTTCCACTAGTTTCCAAGAAGACTTCTCCAAGGCCCAGCTTGTCGGAAATCAGAGCGGCTGAAGCATTGACGTAGAACTCATCCGGATAATCGGGACCTACAAGAACTACAGGGGAAACGAATGCGTTCGCGAATTCCAGAATTGGTTTGCCGCCAAACATAGCGTCAGCTTTCACGCAGCCAAGGACCAGGACTTGGAACTCCCTTTTCAACAAGCAACGATGCAGCTCGGTCCATTCATTGTCTTCACAGAGCCGGAAACCAACGTCCAGATAGTCGCCGGCCAGTTCGTCATAGTACATGCGAAGCTCACGCTCCAGTTCAATGGCCAGACTAACTCGTTCCTCGCGAGGCATGCCTTTCCCCGTGGTGTCAGTTGGATCATAGGGATTCGCCAGAAAGTGAAACACATTCAATTGAAGTGACCTATCGCGCGAGAGGCGCAGAGCGTAGTCGAAGGCCCAATCGCCCTGTGTTGAGTAGTGTGCGCAAAAACCAACAGCCCTTAAGCCTATTGCAGTCATAACAGATCCTTTCTTTCTTTTGCCAGGGCGCTACGCGGTGCCTGGGCAGTTCAGTCGGTTCAAAGATCAGCTTTATGCCTGGTAATTTCTGCCAGGTAATAATCGGAGTACATTGCTCCAATCGGATTGTTAGCCAACATTCGGTCTCTTACAAAAAGAGTGGTCACCGGAACTTTGCTCGCTTGCGTAAACACACAGTCCACACCGATACACAGGCCAACGATCACATTGACCTGGGAACCAAAGCGATCCAGGATTTCCGCCTGTCCAAGCGGGTTACAGGAGACCGTTTCGAGGCCAAGTTCGTCGAACTCAGACCTCGCCCCCTGCTGATCGGTTCCGGAATCACCGACCTTGCAGCAAACTGCAAATACGTCGAAAAATCTCCGAAGCACCCCGGCCAAAACACGTGTCTGGTCGAGGAGCTCTACACAGAAAGCAATACCGACTCTCTTGTATTTCATTTCAAGGAAGAAATAGACCAGTTCGGCTACGCGACACAGTACCCTTTCGGTTTCGTAACTGATATCTGCAGCCGATTCCAACATCTGATTGGTGCTGCTCCTCGTTCGCGCGGAGGAACGGTTCACTGAGAACTGGCAACTCTCACCTTTCAGGCCGGGTCTTTCCTGGCAATCCAGGCAATCTATTGGGGGCGACGCAGAAGCAACTTCAGGGCTCTGCTTGCCGGGATTTAGCGGCGAAGGATGAATCGGAATCACTTCCGCTTTCGCCCGGAGAGGACTGCTTCTAGTAAGAAGACCGTAGCCTGATTGCAGCGTGCCACGCTGCAGGGCATCCACTGTCTGCGCAACGGAGCATGCAACGTTGTCAATTACAGAAACATCGAGAGAGAGAAGCGATTCCCTGGTCTCACGATTGTTGCCACCGCAAACCAACGTATCGACCTGGAAGTTCTTAAGGACACTGATCAAATCAAATGGGTTGTTGATGGTTTGGGTGACCATTTCCTCATACGCGATGCGCCCTGTGTTAAGAGCAAGGATCAGCACGCCTTCCGCACAGGTGCTTCGCGGGGCCACTCTATCGCCTAAAACTGGTATCGCATATCGCATAAGTGCACCTCAAACACTTTTCGGAAGGTGCAAGTACTGTGCCGAGTCTGGAGTGGTGCTTTGAATTAGTTCCGGAGATCCAAATCACAAACCGAATCAAATTCTCCGTAATGTTTTACAAAGAGATGATTTACAAGCTTGGTATCAGAAGATAATGGCAGATGCGGTCTGCCGAGAAAGTCGATTGACCGAGCAAAACTGTTCAGGCGGACTCCCTCTGAGGACACCAAAAACGTTGCAGAAAGTGTTGCGTTGCGACGAAACGTTGCAACGGGCGCAACCTCGATTCAGTTGATTGGCCCGTGGGACTTGTACGCCGGGAATCCTGGATTCAACAAGAGCTGATTCCACCCTTTCTCACGCAGATTCAACGAGTTCCGAACGGCTCTGGTAAGCGGTCCATTCTGTCTTTGTCCTTGCACTGCTTGCAGATTCTCGACGTGGCATGATCCGTGCACTCCCTTAACAGCGAGAGCTCGAATGATGGCATGCGACCGAAGACCAAAGGAGTTAGGTGAAAATGGAAGCTAGTTTACAGATGCCGGCCCTGACACCGGAGCCGAAAACACCTCAGCACCGCTACCCATACTACGTCGAGAACCCAGAAATCGAGAATCGAATAGAGAGGTTTCTGGAGGCCTTTGCGGTGATCCTGGAGTTTACGGACTACGGCCCATTGCTCGATACCTATTGCATTACCAATACACAATGCAACCGGTGTGCTGTCAGCTGTCCGATCTTCCTGGCCACAGGAGACCCAAAAGACATTCCCTGCTACCGCACCAATATTCTTCTGGACATATACGGGCGCTATTTCACACTGGGTGGCCGGCTCAAGGTACGTTTTGCAGGTGGGTTCGAGCTCACAGAAGACGTCATCGACGAGATGGCTGATCTTTTCTATCGGTGTACCGCCTGTCGTCGCTGTACTCGTGAGTGTCCCCTGGGAGTGGACCATGCCCTGATCACCCGCCTGGGACGATATATCTTGAGTCTGATAGACATTGTCCCAAAGGCTCTTCAAGTAAGCGTGAGGGAGCAGCTTCAGGGTGAGACCAAGAACACCTCGAAGGTTCCCAGGCCGGCTCTCATTGACACTCTGGAGTTCCTTTCAGAAGAGATGGAAGAGATGCTTGGTCTGAAAGTGGACTTCCCTTTAGACCAGACCAATAGGGAGTATGTGTTCTTCTGCGCAGTCAGCGATTACCTGATGGAACCAGAAACACTCATGGGTAATGCCGCAGTCCTGTACGCAGCCGGAGACTGGGATCGTTGGACTATCGGGACGAGCAACTACGACGCCATCAACTACGGCCTTTTCTACAGCGATTGGCATCTCGAGAATATCATCAAACAACTTGTCCGGGAGGCAACTCGACTGCGGGGCAAGAAGATACTGATCGGTGAATGTGGTCACGCCTCGCGATCCGCGCACGATTTTGTTCCGATCTTCGGAGGTCCTGAGACCTATCCAGTCGTAAGCTTCATCGAATACACACTGGACTGCATCGAAAAAGGGAAGATCAGCCTAAGTCCAGATGTAATCACCGAACGAGTCACCTATCACGATCCCTGCAATATCGCCCGTTCAGGCTGGATTGTTGAACAACCTCGCCAAGTTCTGAAGTCTTTTGTCCGGAATTTCGTCGAGATGGAACCCCATGGCCAAGAGAACTTCTGCTGTGGAGGTGGCGGTGGAACCGTATCCATCGACGAGCTTCATGACTATCGAATGCAGATCGGCGGCAAGGT
>JAUVSF010000408.1 GCA_030597245.1 Acidobacteriota bacterium | reverse complement strand
GGAGCTGGGAGCCCCGCTGCCGGCAAAGATGAGGCCGTGGCAAGATCAAGACAACACTTTACGGAGTCCAACGGACAGCATGTGTACAGCCCAGGGCGGGTGCCCGACAAAGGAGGCCGGCAAGCCCTGGGAAAATTGTTGAGTCTCTCACTGAGTGCTGTAGGTACGGCATAAACTACGGTGGAAACAGGTGTTCTTATTCAAGCCGTCCCGCAAGGCGGGGCTGAGGGATTTTGCGATTCCCTCCTCAAGGATGCCGGCGCTACAGACCGCGCAACCTCATGAGAACTAAAGGCTAGTCGTCTTCCGAGACTACAGGTTCCTCAAAATACTCTTTCGGGATCGTCGGATTGTATGTCAGTTCTTCAATAAACCTCTGGGAGGCAATCTCTCCGTCAACATAACGGTCGTGCCGCAGTGGCGTATTGACTCCTTGAATCACGTGCCAGTTTGAGAACTCCTGCTCCTGTTTGTGCCGAACACCCACCCCATCAGTGTGGTGCGTTTCCGTCTTCACAGGCAAATGCGTTTTTGTGTCAAAAAAGACGACCAGCGAATCATTAGTCGAGTCGAGAAACTCCACGGCTTCAACGTCTCCAGTCCCTGAAACATCATCAGGGGCGTAGTAGTAGAGATTCATACCTTCTTCGTTCAGGCGCTTTCTAAGTATTATGTCGATATCCTTCTTGGAGCTGCGCCTGAAGTCCTGGACCACCTCTTCAGGGATGTCTTCAACGTAGTCTTTCCCTTCCAAAGTCCACGCTTTACCAAGTTCCAGGTTGAAGATCTGAACATTCTGATGCTTTCCTTTGCCCCGCTGGAACCGCCATTTAACCGGATCATACTCGGTCCAATCATGGAAACGGGCAAACGCCTTTCTGCCCTTTCGGAACGCAAAGTATCTGCCATGGGACACCACTTGGTTGACATTGAGGTAGACTTCTCCTCCCATTGCCTCTATCGATGCCGCTATGACTGCGCGAGCTTTTGACTCGCTCTTCTCGTCCTGCGCCCGAACTGCAGTCCCACCAGGGATGAAGAAGGTGCATAACATCAGAATGCCCCCAAGACTTTTTCTTGGTGCACCCATCCAGCGAACAGTATTCCAAGTCTCTTTCATAGTGTTAGTCTCAACAGTCTGTACAGTCTCAACAGTAAGGACAGCGATTCTCGCCTAGAAGTTTCGCAGAGGTTGATACCGGGAATCAATCCCGGGGCCCTCGGAGAACCTGAGTTCGTCAGTTTACTGCCTGGAAAAACCGGACCACAGCCGGGCCGCAGAAGTCCCGAGTATGCCGGAGCATCGCTCCAACTCCCAGTTCAGTTTCCAACGTATCTGGAGTAAAGCGTCCGAGCCAGCGAAAGATCGTCTGTCCCTTTGATAATGGCCCGACCGTCCGGAAAAATAGAAATATCGTGTTCTTTCACCTTGAATCTGAGCAGGTATTCGTTGAGCTGAACTTCGAAGGTCTGCCCGAGTTTATCCGCAAGATCTCTCAGTTCGATTCGCCTCACTTCCGGAGAATGCACCTGAACCGCATTCCGTCCACATAACCGGGTCATGCGGGATCCTATTCGCCCCTCCAGATAGGGAAAGCTCCTCTGCGAACAACACTCACACCCTTCCAACGGCCCCTGCAACTCCACCGTCCTCCACTCATCATCCCAGATGTCTAACTGAAGAATCCGATTCGACGCCTGCTCCCCCACCAGGAGGCGAAGTGTTTGCGCCACCTGTTTTGAACAGACCGCGTGGATCACAGGAGCGAGTATCCCCGCAGTTTCGCAAGTTTCGACAGAACCGACCGCAGGCGGTTCACTGAATAGACAGCGCAGACATGGAGTATGGCCAGGAACCACGGCAAAGGAGATTCCATAAGCTCCCAGCGCAGCCCCATAGACCCAGGGAACTCCCTCTCTAACACTGTAATCGTTGATCAGAAACCGAACTTCAAAGTTGTCGGAGCCATCAAAGATTAGATCGGCCTCATGGCACAACTCAACGATATTCTCGAAGGTGATGTCAGCCACCACGCCTTTTACGTCGATCGAGGAGTTAATTGACCTGAGGACTCGTTCCGCTGCGACCGCCTTCGGCAGATTGTTCACAGCGTCCTGCTCCGTAAAAAGGCTCTGCCGCTGGAGATTACTGGCTTCAACAAAGTCGCGATCCACGACCGTGAGATGACCGACACCTGCCCTGGCGAGCATTTCCGCCCCGACACTTCCCAGCGCCCCGCAGCCAACAACCACAACCTGCGAAGAGTTCAACCGCTGCTGACCGGATCTTCCAATTCCGGGAAACAGCGTCTGTCGGGAATATCGATCCTCCATCCGCGTATTCTAGCAGACCCGCAAATGCGGACATCAGCTTGACACGCATTCTTCACCAGCCGGATGCCAGATGCCAGCGTGCGGTGAAGACATAGGTCCGGGAACAGGAGGAACCACTAAAGCACGAAGTCACTAATGAGATCTTCTTGTGCCTTAGTGATTTAGTGGTTCGAACCCCAGTACCTAACTTCGGAATCCAAGCTTCGAGCTTAGCCTTCGCCCCGATGCTAGATGATCGCCGCACCACGAGTTTCCAGATCCAGTATGCGAAACTCCGATTCTATTCCTTCCTTGCCAAAGCATGAGACCATCCATCTTCCGATTTCCTCCCAGTGCCCGTCCGCGATCGCCAATACCGTCGAACCCGAACCACTGACGGTCACACTCAGCAGAGATCCTTCCACATGTTCAGGTAAGGCTTCGCGGGTCAGGACGGCAGACAATCCGGGCACAAGGGATGCCCGGTAGGACTGGTGCAGACGATCTTGGGTCGCAACGGACAGCAAGTCCTTTCGCCCCGACGTAACCGCATGCACGAGCAGGGTCGAACGCTGCAGGTTGTACACAACGTCTTCAAGGCTAAATTCAGACGGAAGGATGGACCTGGCCTGCTCGGTCGACACTACAGTTTCAGGGATTGCCACGACAAAACGGCAATCCAGCCCGGCAGGCAAACGCTCCGCCTCCATCAAAGAGCCTTCAGTCCGTGAGATAACCCACCCGCCGAGCAAGCTCGCCGCCAGGTTGTCAGGATGCTTCTCCAGTGGATAGGCGATCCGGAAGATCTCAATGTCGTCGAGCAGCCGACCAGCCAAGTACTCAGCAACTTTGATACCTCCAATAATCGCTGCTGCGCTGCTGCCCAACCCGCGCTTTAAAGGTATTTCGTTGTTGACGCTGAACCGCAACCCTTTCGCCTCTATTCCCAGACACTGGCAGGCTTGGCGCAATGAAGCAAGAATCATGTTCTCGCTGTCCCTTAGCCCCCAGTTGTTCGGCCATTCGATTGTGTCCGCAGGGATCCGTTCGACTCCCATCGTCAAGTAGAGACTCAGCGCAGCGGATACAGTGTCGAACCCTGGACCCAGGTTACTGGTGCTTCCCGGGATTCTTACCGTGAAATTCTGTTTGCCGTTACTTTCCACCAAAGTACCCTCGAATCACGTCCCTATCAGGATCGATATCCGTCCATTGACAGAACTGCTCAGCCACACCCTCCATCAACGCTTCGGATTTCAGATCCTCCACGGAATCGACACCAAAACCGCTGTCTAGCAGGTCACAATGGCCGATCCCTCTGAAAGGCAGACTCGACTGGGCGACATATTCCTCCAGGGTCGCCAGGTCATCTACGACACAGGGAAGAACCACACCCGCGTAACCGTAGTGTTCAAACAGCATGTTGAGTAGCCTTACCCGCTCCGGAGAAGGTACCCGAGTCCCGACAAGTAAGAAAAGGTCCGTCAATGCATCCCAGCGGCCAACTCGGAAGACTTGCTGCGCTTCCTGCAATGAGAATTGCCCTGGCGCGACCACGTTTCCTTCTGCCTCGATCACATAGGTCCACAGATTCCGGAGAAACGGCCCCATTATCCGCGAAACCTGTCCCAGTTCCCCCATTCCAAGCACTACTCTGGGCAACTCAGCAGGCAACGTTTCCACCCAACTGAGAAGTCTCACTAATTCTGATGTTGTGGAAACCCTGACAGCTATCTTATATGCATCCCCGCCCACCTCTGTGAGTTCATCGAGGATTTCGTTCAGCCCAAGAGGAAAACTATCGAAAAAATGGCGTGAGCGAACAATCCGAGTTGATGAAACAGGGAACTCGGCCAGAGGTACGTCGTGCTCAAGGTCGATCCAATCGAAGCCGGCTTCAACTGCGAGTTCTAGAACGGTCAACCGCTCGGCTTCTGTCCCCCTGAACTCTCCCCCCTCTCGAGGCGGTCGGCAGGTGGCGATGAACTGAGCCGTCCTCGACGGCGGAAGCGCCGGTATTTCAACATCGTCGAGATAGTCTAGCCGTACCTCTATCAGATCGAGTTGGGTACTGTATTTGTCGATCTTTTTCTGAAGCGAGGTGCCCGAGTGCTCTGCTAAGGTAAGACAAAGGCTAGACATGAGAGCGGGGGGAGTGTGGACTAAGTGTTGATGAGTGCATCGGAGCTCTCGTTCCTACCCTGATGCCCTTGCAGCTTCTCCTCCTCCTGTAACCGCTGGCGAAGTCTGATCTGCTCACCAATCTGCCTCCAAGATGTGCGAAAGTAACGAAGCATGGAGATGATAGCCAATGCCACCACGACCCATAACATAAGTTTCCCAAGCAGCAGTAAGGTGCTCTCTGGATAACGGCTACCGGCAATCAACAGGCTGCAGCACGCCACCTGAGACCCCATCTTGTACTTACCCAGCCTGGAAGCGGAAATCGTGAGGCCTTCAGCCGAAGCAATGCAGCGGAGACCAGTGACCGCAAACTCCCTTCCAATTACAATGAT
>JAUVSF010000068.1 GCA_030597245.1 Acidobacteriota bacterium | reverse complement strand
CCTCAAGCGGTGAACTTAAACTGCCAAAATGCCCAGCAGAATTTCTGAGACCGTGTACTAGCTTGTCAACAGCTCGAAACAGGCTAGAAGTGACAAGGTCTCAGGTCTAAACACCTCGAAGTGTCTGTTTCTAAAAAGCTTATCCCCTCAGCGAAAGCCTGTTTCAGTGCTTAGATATTCGAGTTTGAGATTTGCTTCGAATTTCGGGCTTCGAGCTTAGGATTTAAAAGGGAAGGGGTTGTGCACGGTTTCGTGAGTGCCGCACATAGCTGGAGCGGAGTCCACAAACTGGGCATCGGGAACGTCGCATAAGAAATATTATGTCAAATTATGCATCCCATTCGACGATCTCCAATCATCCTTAACTCTTTACATGGGGCATTAGTAACTTCGATGTAAGTAGCTGTCAATAAGGAGTTCTTACATCTCGTATTTACCCAAGTCCTCGGGGCGAAGGTTCTCGAGCCACTCCTTGACCTCTTCCGGGTCAAGTTTAGCCTTGTCGAGAGTAATGTTACGGCTGTTCTGAATGACATCCTCGGTGACGAAGATTGGAGCGTCGGTTCTCAGTGCCAACGCAATCGCATCGCTGGGACGGCTATCGACAGCTAGCGTCTCTCCTCCGTGAACGAGATGGATACTGGCGTAAAAAGTATTGTCCTTGAGCCGATTGACAACAATCTTCTGAACTTCGGCATCGAAGTGCAGAAGCATGTTCTTGAGAAGATCGTGCGTCATCGGGCGCGGAGTATCAACGCGTTCGATCTGTAACGCGATCGCGTTCGCTTCAAAGATTCCTACCCAGATAGGAAGTAACGTATTCTTCTCGACGTCCTGGAGAATGACGATTGGTGAGTTCGTGATGGGATCCATCATGAGCCCTTTGATCTTAAACTCGCGCTCCATATTCCCTCCTGCTTTCAGCGCCGGCTGAGAGCTTGATTTCCTCTCCCTGGAGGCTGTTCGGTCCTACGGCTACTATCTGGACCGTAGCGAACTCTCCGGGTGCCTGATTTCCGAAAAAGTTAACGACTTTGTTCGTGGTTGTCCTACCAAACTTACGAACGCCGTCGCGCGCAGTTCCCTCAACTAAAACTTCGCACTTACGGTTGAGATACCGCTGATTGTGGATCTCGAGCTGTATTTCGCGCTGCAGGCGCTGAAGCTCATAAAGGCGACTTCTTTTGATTTCCTCTGATACGTCGTCATCCCAAGCGGACGCTTCCGTCGAGGGACGAGGAGAGTATTTAAATGAGAACATCTGCTCATAACGAACGGCTTCGACAAGCGCTAACGTGTCCTCAAAGTCGGTTTCAGCCTCGCCTGGAAACCCCACGATCATATCAGTCGATAGTGCTATTTCCCGGTCACTCGCGGCCAGTTTATCGACCAGCGCAAGGTACCAGTCACGATCGTGTTGCCGGCGCATTCGGCGCAATACGCGGTCAGAGCCTGACTGAACGGGCAAATGGACTTGATTGCAGATGGTTTCGTTCCGGGCGATCACCGCTAGAACGTCGTCCGTAAAATGACGGGGGTGCGGTGACGTGAAACGAATCCTTGAAATCCCCTGCACCTGAGCAACGTCGTCAAGCAGATCAGCAAACTTGTAGCCTTTGCGGCTGGGATCTTTATAGCTATTGACCGTCTGGCCCAGCAACTGGATTTCCACGTAACCGCTTTCGGCTGCCCGGCGGACCTCCTCGAGAACCGCCTCGGCGGGTCTGCTGTATTCCGGGCCACGCGTCTGCGGAACGATACAGAAAGCGCAGTGTTTGTTGCAGCCCTCCATAATGGTCACGCCGGCACGAAACTCGCTGCCGCGGCGAACCTGAGATATTTCGGAAGGCCTGAAAGCCTTTAGAAAATCGGTGCTTACGAGGCTTGAGCGCCCCGACTCATCGGCCTTGCTCTCCAATTGGTCCAGAAGGTCCGGGATCGAATGGTAGAGGTGTGTCCCAACGACCAGGTCCACAAACGGGGCTTTCTTCACCATTTCTTCACTTTCCTGTTGGGCCACGCAGCCGACGACTCCAATCAGGAAGTTGGGGTTCTTCGTCTTCTGACGCTTCACCTGCCCCAGGCGACTGTACACTTTCTGGGCCGCCTTCTCCCTCACGCTGCAGGTGTTGAGGATGTACAGATCCGCTTCTTCGAGCGTGGAGACCGGTACCATGCCGCGATGAGCCAACACGCCGCTGATTCTCTCCGAGTCGTGCTCGTTCATTTGGCAGCCATGGGTTTCAATGAAGAAGGTTGTAGCCATGATGTACGCACATTTTAGCAAGAAACGGTCGGAGTCGGCTGACCAGCGATTGCCTGTATGTGACGTTTAGGGTACGTTGCCCAAATGACAACGCGCCCGAATTCGAAACTCGAAGCTCGAAATTCGAAACAAGTCTCAAGCTCGAATATCTAAGGACGGAAACAGGCTCTCCCTAATAAAGTGTTGAGAAGCAGGTACTTTAAGGCGTTTAGACCTTGTAATTTCGAGCTTGTTTCGAGCTTCGAATTTCGGATTTCGAGCTTCTCGTTTGGCCTGACTCCAGGTCGTGAGAATTGTGAGTTAACGCTGCCGCACTGAGCCCCCTGTACTTTGGAGCATTTCCTCAGCCTGGCGGCGGGTTGTTTCGGTAACAGCGAGGCCCCCCAGCATTTTCGACAATTCCTCAATTCTTTTTTCGGGCGAGAGGTCGGCGATTTCAATGACCGTTCTCTCGCCTTCCTGTCGCTTGCCGACGTGAAAATGGCGGTCGGCGAAGGCCGCGATCTGAGGCAGGTGAGTCACGCAGAAGACTTGCTGTCTTTTCGAGAGACGCAAGAGTTTTTCACCCAACACGGTTGCTGTGCGTCCCCCAATTCCAGAATCGACTTCGTCAAAAACGAGCGTACTCAGAGCTTGATCTGTGTTCAGGACGGATTTCAGTGCCAGCATGATCCTGGATAGTTCTCCGCCCGAAGCGATTTTGACAAGGGGTTTCGGATCCTCACCCAGGTTGGGGCTGATGAGGAACTCCGCTGAGTCTATTCCCTTCTCCGAACAGTCTTCTGGATTCGTCTCGATGCGAACCTCGAAGACCGTATTCTGCATCGCCAGTTCCCCCAGTTCCTGAATGACCGAGTGACAGAGCTTTTGAGATTTTTCCTTCCGCTCCCTGGAGAGTTGCGCTGCCGCCTCACCGTACCGACGCGAGAGTTCTTCGATCTGCTTCGTCAGTCGCTTCACCGACGCATCCCGGTCTTCGTAGAGTTCTAGCTCTGCATGGGCATCTCTGTAATAGTCGAGAACCTCTTGAAGCGATGGCCCGTATTTTCGTTTCACCCTCTCCAACTCTGCGAGGCGCTCCTGTACCTGCTCGAGTCTGGCGGGATCAAACTGGACCGTATCCACATAACTCCTGATCCTGTAGGCGATGTCCTCGGCGGTGTAGCGGATCTCGGTCAGCTGGTTCGAGGACTCCTGGAGTGCGGAATCAAGAGAGCTGAGCTCTTCCAGCCGCCGGACTGTCTGGTTGAGAAGGGCCAACACCGAGTCATCCTTCTCGTACAGCAGTTGGTAAGCTTCCTGCGCTGCCTGAAGGCGGCGTTCGGCCGTGCTGAGGAGCGTAGACTCTTCCTCCAGTTCTTGATCGAGGCCCAACCTCAGGGCCAGTCCCTCTATTTCGGCGACCTGGTATCGGAGCAAATCCTGTCGCTGGAGTTGGTCTCGCTCCGACCTCCGAACCTCAAAAAGCTCGCTTTGACACTTGTCCAGTTCCTGGTAAAGCTTCGAGACCGACGCTAAGAGATCAGAGGGGTCGCCATAACTGTCGATGTAGTCGAGATGCCGGGCGGGCTGAAGCAGCTGTTGCTGTGTGTTCTGTCCATGGATATCTACAAGCGAGAGCCCAATCCGGGAGAGAACTCCGAGCGTGGTGAGGCCGCCGTTAATGAAAACCCGATTTGAGCCTGACCGTGCCAGTTCTCTTCGAATCACGAGTTCAGATTCGCCCGAATTGAGGCCGTGTTCAGAAAGCAACTCTCTGGCAGGATGGTCTTCGGGGAGTTCAAAAAGCCCCTCAATCCTGGCCGTCGATTTTCCCTGGCGGATCGATGCCTGGCTGGCCCGTCCCCCGGTCAACAGCGCAACAGCATCGACCAGGATCGACTTGCCCGACCCTGTTTCACCGGTAATCAGATTCAGGCCGTCCTGAAACTCGACTTCCAAGTGATCGATCAGAGCGAAGCTGTTGACGGTAATGTAGCGTAACATCGTGACGGCAGCCTTCCAGACACCATTTATTCGCCGGGCAGTCCTTCCCTGCTTCTGTGCGAAGTCTTGCCCAGACTGACGCGACTTTCCTCTTCGGCGCAGGCGGACTGATCTATATGCACCCACTTCGAGAGTCCCTTAATGGTATCTAGCCGGAGGCTTCGGGTACAATCAAAATGTCTCGGGAGATCTGAGCTTTGGGAATAAGTGTCGAGTTTAGGGATGACCCGGTTAGACCTGTTGAAGTGTGACGACGGGCATCTTCGGATATCAAGTGTGAGATGCGTGGGAGGCATGACAGTTGGCTGAGATGAGTTCGATTCTATTGCAGGCGAGTTTTGGGAGCTTCTGGTCCTTGATTCTCAACAGTGGCCCGCTCGCCAATTTTGTCCTTTTAATTCTGCTGGGTTTTTCAGTTCTTTCCTGGGCCATCATCTTCAAGAAGTACAAGATCTACAGAGAAGTAGAACAGCAGTCGATGGGGTTCCACGAAGAGTTTGAGCGACTCTCGAGTCTGTCGGAGATCAATCTTTCTTGCGAGAAATTTCCAATGTCACCCCTGGCAGGGATCTTCAAGAGCGGCTACCGGGAATTGAATCATCGTGTTCAGACAGCCAAGGCGAGTCGCGACACCTCGGAGGATGCCCAGCGGCTGGCCGTGGCGAATGGTCTCGAAGCCTTGAATCGAACCCTGAGAAAAACGGCTATGACTGAAATGCTTGCCATGGAGCGTTCCCTCAACTGGCTCGCTACAACCGGGGCAATAACTCCTTTTATAGGGCTGTTTGGGACTGTAGTGGGGATCATCAATGCTTTCCAGGGGCTGGGTGCGGGCGGTGCTACAACGATCCAGGCCGTAGCGCCCGGAATTAGCGAGGCCCTGGTGGCAACGGCAGCGGGTTTGTTCGCAGCCATTCCGGCCGTAATCGGCTATAACCACTTCATCAACCGGTTGCGCCAGTTCGGTGCGGAAATGGACGACTTCACAGTGGAGTTCCTCAATCTGATAGAAAGAAGCTTCGTCTGAAAAGTCCTATACGCGGCCAAGGAGACAGAAACTAGATGGCAATCAGTATGGGGACGGGTGAAAGTACTCGCCCTACACTTTCGGAGATCAACGTTACTCCGCTGGTCGATGTGGTGCTGGTGCTCTTGATCATATTCATGGTGACGGCACCCATTCTACAGACCGGGATCGAGGTCGAACTCCCTCAAACCCGCGCAGTTCAGGCGGTAGATCCGGAACAGAGGGCGGTGATTACCATCAGTCGGGACGAGGAACTTTTTTACCGCTCCGATATGATTAATTTCAATGAGCTCGGAAATCTTTTGCGATCGGAGATCGGAGACAGTGGCTTACCGATTTTTCTCCAGGCAGACAAGGATGTGCCCTGGAAAACGATAGTCGCGGTGGTTGATGAGATTAGGGAGTCGGGTTATGAGAGAATAAACCTTGTCACTCGGCCTTATGAATCAACCCGCGGGAGGTGATGACGCTGCAGGGGACACTGCACCCACACTTGGAGGAAGGAACGTATCGCAGGGCGGTGGTTTTCTCTGTCGTGTTCCATCTCCTTGTTGTGTTATTTTTCACTTTTGGCGCCCAGTTTCTGCCTTCGCCTGATCCGATAGTCCTGGGTCTCGGAGAAGGAGGTGGGCAGTCAGGAAATTTTGTGTCGGTTGGTTTGGCTGCAGACATCGGAGGGGGTGAAGGAATGTATAAACCCCCGGTCACTTCGCGAGCGGAAACTGCCCCGCTGCCTCCGGCGCCGAAGCCTGAAGTAGCCGCGCCGGATGAACCCGTGCCGACACAGGATGTCTTCGTTGAAGAAAAGAAGAAGCCCCAAAAGAAGCCGGCAGAGCCGCAGCCCAAAGTGCAGCCCAAGAGTGAGTCACAAAGCAAGAAAGGGTTGATCCCCCGGGAACCGGATCCCGGTAAGGGGCCCAGCGGCGGCGGCGGCGGGACCGGAGGTGGGTTTGGCTCGGGCCGCGGTGTCAGTATCGGCTCCGGGCAGGGCCAAGACCAGGGAATCGAATCGTGGTACATCCGTCAGGTCGAACAGCGGGTGGGACAGAACTGGCTTCAGACCTCGCTCGGCCGACTCGAAAGGCGTGTCCAGGCCGTTGCCACGTTTCTGGTGAACCCGGATGGGAGAATCACCGAAGTTGAATTGGAAAAGAGTAGCGGGATATCCAGCGTTGACCTCGCAGTTAGGCGGGCCATTTTGGCCAGCACCCCGCTTCCCAAGCTCCCGTACGAACTAAGGGGGCGAACCGTGAAGTTCAAAGCAGTGTTTGAGTATCCACCGCGATGAAGAAAGGTATCTGCACCGCATGAAATGGAAGCTAATAATCGTCAGTATGTCGTGCTTACTGGGAACTGAAGCACTAGCTCAGCGCCCGGATGCCGTTATTTTTCCGACACCCACCCAAACTCGGCTCGCAGCTGCGGATTTCACTCCTCGAACATCTGCGAACCCGGAAACGCAGGAAGCGTTGTCGGTTTTCAACAAGGTTCTGTTTGACGATCTCAAGTTTTCGACCCTTTTTGTGATTCCGTCCAAGAGTTTCTATCCGCTGAAACCGCTTCGCACGATTCAGGACGTAGTCTTTGAGAGCTGGCAGGTTCCAACACTCGATGTGGATTTCCTGGCATTCGGTACCGTGCAGGCGGATGCCACGGCTACGGTTGTCGAGGCTTATCTGTATGATGTCAAGACCCGTCAACAGGTACTGGGAAAGCGCTTCACGATCTCGGATACCCCGCTGATTCGGCGAGTGGCTCACGAATTCGCGGATCAAATCGTCTATGAACTTTCTGCAGGAGGGAGTCGGGGAGTAGCCCGTACGCAGATTGTCTTTGCTTCTCAGCGGGGGGACAGTAAAGAGATCTGGGTCATGGACTACGACGGGTTCAACGCGCGCCAACTCACGTTCAACGGCGGCATCAGTAAATTCCCCGAATGGTCTGCGGACAACAAACGATTTGCCTATACGGTGAAATTACCCACCGTGAATCGATGGGTCCTGCGGAATCATGAGATTGATGGCGCGGAATCGACGATCCGGACAGACGGCACCTACATGTCTTCTCCAGCCTTTGCCCCGGATGGCAGGATCGCTTTCTCAGCGCGCACTTCAACGAGTCGTGACTCGGACATCTTTGTCACCCCACCGAGTGCCAGTCGGTTCAGAAATATTACCAATCACCGGGGCGTTGACACTGCGCCAACCTGGAGCCCGACCGGAACTCAAATTGCCTTTATTTCCGATCGCTCGGGGTCGCCCCAGGTATGGGTCATCGACGCGGACGGATCGAACGTCCGCCGCATCGTAAATGAGGGTGGGCATTGTGACAGTCCCGATTGGTCGCCAGACGGACGCTTTATACTCTACTCGTGGCAAGCTCCCAAGCAGTGGAAACATGACGTTTACCTTGCTGAAGTGGCCACCGGAAGGCTGTATCAGCTGACCTCGGGAAGGGGTAGCAACGAAAGCCCCCACTGGTCGCCCGACGGCAGGCACATCTCCTTCCAGAGTACGCGTACTGGAAAGAAACAGATCTTCATCATGAACGCGGATGGCAAGAACTTAAAACAGGTGTCCGCCTATGGTATAAACGAGAGTCCTTCGTGGTCCAAATACCCACCCGAATGAATCGGGAGTGTCTAGGTATCGTCTCTAGTAACGAAAAGTCGGAGGTTGACTGTATGAAACGCCGTTTCTTAGGAGTTTTGATTGTACTTGTGTGTTCGCTGGCGATCATCTCGGGGTGTAAGAAGAAAACCCAGGTGACCACCCGCCCGCCCGTAGACCGTCCTGCCCCAGCCGAAACGGCTCCCACGGCCGCCCCGGCTCCAACCCTCGATTTGAGTGCGACACCCACCAGTATCAAACGGGGTGCGTCTACGATGCTCAAGTGGAGTTCAACTGACGCCGATTCGATCATTATCGACAGCGGTGTGGGTAACGTTGGCCCGGAAGGGAGTGTGAGTATCTCTCCGCTCGAATCGACAACTTACACGGCGACAGCATCTGGTGCCGGCGGGGAAATCAAGGCCAGCACCAGAGTCACGGTGGTGCGGGGAGAAGATCGGGGGAAGATATCGCAGACTGATGTTCAGGCCCTTCAGCAAGCCATCGAAGAAGGGAAGATCCGCCCTGTCTTTTTCGGTTATGACAGTGCCGAGTTGTCGGCAGAGGCCCGCCAGATTCTGGAAGAAAACTCAAGGTGGTTCAGACAGTATCAGGGCGCAACTATCGCGGTTGAAGGGCACTGTGATGAACGAGGCACAGAAGAGTACAATCTGGCACTTGGGGATAGAAGGGCACAGGCAGCTACAACCTATTTAATTCAACTTGGAATCGGCTCGGACCGTCTGGAAAGCATCTCTTATGGTGAAGAGCAGCCTTTCGATCCCGGCCACAATGAAGCTGCGTGGGCCAATAACCGAAGGGCACAGTTTGTAGTTGAGTAAGGTTGGAGATAGGAATGATGAGTAAGTCCTTCAGATTACTGGCATTGTTTTCACCGTTATGGCTTTCCCTGGCTTTTGGCGGTACCAAAGAAGAGATTGTCCGGTTGCAAAGTGACGTCCTTCAGCTTCAGAACCAGATTCGGATGCTGCAAAAGACGGTAGACGAGAAAGACGGCATGATTCTGTCGCTTCTCGAACAGGTAAACGATCAGGTCGCCAAAGGAAGCCTTGCCTTTGACGACATGCTGGCCGCAGTAAACGGTGCAAAGGCTCAGACTTCATCCCTCGAGCAGTCTATGGGAGCTGTCGTGGATCAGCTGGAGCTCCTCAGTGCGAAGCTCGACGAGACGAATAGTCGTGTCGCTTCCCTGCACCGAAAACTCGAGAACAACCAGATGCAGGTCCAGTCTCTCCGAACCCTGCCTGAAGATGTGATAGCTGAAGTGGAACCGGACCGCGTCTACAGTGCGACCTACAATGATTATCTGATGGGGAACTACTCGCTGGCGGTCAGTGGATTCCAGGATTTCCTCGCCAACTATCCGGACAGTGAATATGCGGATAATGCAGCCTATTATCTGGGGGATTCCTACCTGAAGCAGGGGAGACACGAGCTGGCTATTCAGGCCTTTGACCAAGTGATGAATCTCTACCCGAAGGGTGACAAGACTCCGGTAGCCTATTACAAGAAAGCCCTGGCCCTCGAGGAGCTGCAACGCCTGGATCAGGCCATAGCTACGCTCAGGAAACTGGTCAAGCTTCATTCCAAATCGCCTGAGGCCGAGCTGGCAAAGCAACAGTTGGAGAAGCTCGGAGTCCAATAGGTAGAGACCCGGAAATTCAAACCACAAAGGCACCCAGGACACCAAGCTAAGCCACTGATTCTTGGTGCTCTTGGTGCCTTGTGGTTAGTCCCGCGATGGGGCTAAAATGGAATGTCGTCGTCGGTAATACCGACCTCCATCGGTTTCTGGCCTGCAGTATCTGCTGTATCGACCGCTGCACTTGAAGTTTCCGGAGCGCTTTCCGGAACACTTTCCGGGGCATTTCCCCTATCAAGCATCTGCATGTTCAAGGCCACGATCTCTGTTGTACGCCGCTTGTTGCCGTCACGATCGTCCCATTCTCGCGTTTGAAGGCGTCCTTCAATGAAGACCAGTTTGCCCTTCTTCAAGTACTGGCCACAGATCTCGGCCAGCCTTTTCCAAGCGACAATTCTGTGCCATTCGGTATTAGTCTGGCGATTCCCTTCTGAATCAACCCACCGCTCATCTGTAGCCATCGAAAAAGAGGCGACAGGCTTCCCGGATGTCGTATAACGCAACTCGGGATCCTTCCCTAGGCGACCTATCAAAAAAACTCGGTTTACCATCTGCAATTCCTCCAAAAACAGGGTGTTAATCTCGACCCAATCTGCTGAAAACAACCAGCGAACAGGTACCCCGTTACCGGTTCCATCTACTATAACGCCGGAGTCCGAAAAAGTGCGAACGATGCCTGCAATCAAAAGGGTGCGTTGCCCAAAAAGGCATCCCACCCAAATCCGAAGCTCGAAACTTGAAGTTCGAAACAAATCCCAAGCTCAAGTATCTAAGGACTACACCAGCTCTCTCTGATAACGTCTTTAGAAACAGTCGCTTCAAGGCGTTTAGACGCTAGACTTTACGACTTCTAGCTTGTTTCGAACTTCGAGCTTGGGCTGTTGCGGTCTGAGCACCAGAACCAACAGGCCTGTCGGCCAGAAAGAAGGGCTAGGAGTCTGTGCGGCAGAACGCTTTTCACGGAGCCTTCAGGACCAGATTGCCCGGAAATGCACGATATTCAGGGCAGAATAGGCCCAACATACCACAACATGACCGAAAAGCGACCTCAAATAGGTCTACTGCCCCTACGAAATTTTCTGCCGCGCAGACTCCTAGAATCGGAACCGCCTTTCCGACCCCTGGAGGCCTACCAGTTCCACCTTCTTGACGAGTTTTTGTCCCCCGCGGTAGTAAACGAACTCCATTTCATCGCCCGGCTTCGTACGCTCTCGGATTCGCAGGATATCCCGGCCGCTTAGAATTGGGGTTCCATCCATGGACACAAGTATATCTCCGCCTATGATAAGCGGAGTGTAGCCGAGAAAGACCCTCCGGTTTCCCCCTCTGAGACCGGCAAGGTCCGCGGAGCTGCCGGAAGCCACCTGTTCAATGAGAAACCCTTCCGTGACCGGGAGGTCCAATCCTTCAGCAAGGCGTCGCCCTACGGGGCGCCCCGCAACGATTCCGATCCAGGCCCTTATGACCTTCCCAAACTCGATCAAGTCGGGGAGAATCCTGCGCAGCGTTGAAACCGAAACGGCAAATCCTATACCAGCGCTTTCGCCGCTCTTTGAATAGATGGCGAAGTTTACCCCGATCACTTCTCCGCGCGTATTAAGAAGCGGACCACCACTGTTGCCGGGGTTGATGGCAGCGTCAGTCTGGATAAGGTCCTCCATCACTCCATATTCCGTCTCGAGACTTCGCCCCACGGAAGAAATGATTCCTGTGGTCAGGGTTCGTTCCAAGCCAAAGGGATTCCCGATAGCCAGCACCGTCTGGCCGACCATCAGAGCAGACTCTTCCGCCAGCCTCATGGGTCGACATTTGTCGGGGGGACAGTCGACTTTCAGGAGCACGAGATCATTCGCCCGATCCCTGCCGACCACCTGCGCCTTCAGGTTCGTGTCATCAAACAGAGTCACTTCCACTTCATCCGAGTCCGAAACCACGTGGTTATTGGTGACAATATGGCCTTCCCGACTGATAATGAACCCGCTCCCAGTGCCTCTTTCCGGAATAACCTGGAGCCAGAAGTTCAGTCGCAGCGTCGTACTCGTCACATTGACGACAGATCTGCTCAACTCGCGATAAATTCGGATGTTGACTTCCTCGTCTTCGGAGATGGGTGTATCGAAGGATATCCCTTGCTGCTCCATTTGCTCGGCCCTCGCAGGCGGAGGGAACGGCCATCGCAGCAGGAAAAGCACCAGTCCCGCAGACAAAAAACTGCTGGTTAGCACTAACAGTACAAATTCTTTTCGAGCCATACTAAGATTCCAAATCTAGATGTCAATTGGCCAGAGGCTGATGACCTTCATTATAGGGTCTGTTGCCCAAACCGCAACAGCCCAAGCTCGAAGCTCGAAACAAACTCTAAATGACTAATTCTAAGGTCTAAACACCTTGAAGTGACTGTTTATAAATAGCTTATCAGAGACAGCCTGTTTCAGTCATTAGATATTCGAGCTTGAGATTTGTTTCGAATTTCGAGCTTCGGATTTTGGCGGGGCGTGGGACCGATTTCGGCAGCACGCCCTGTATGCTTCGACTTCAGGTTTTGAAGACAATCTCATTCCCCGGGAGAAACCTTCGGTTCACTGACCGAGAAGAAAAGGATCACACTGCCCAGGAGTGTCAGGCTCGCTGCGAACATCGTGACTCCTCGGTAACCATAATTCGAGTAGCAGTATCCCGCTACGACAACCGCTCCCGATATGCCCAATTGTGAAAAGCAGTTTCGAAGAGCCAGAAACGATCCGCGCCGTTCAACCGAAATCAGTCCAGTCTGAAGTGTCTGGAGGGCTGTCTGGCGGAAAGCAACACAGAGGCTGACGAGGAAAAGAACGCTCAACAAAGGGACTCCGGCTCCAACACGGTCGATGGCCAGAAGAGGGATGATCAGGGCCGAGTTTGAAATTAGGAAAACCTTTCGTTTTGTCAGCCGATCGCTCAACCAGCCGGCGAGAGGGCTGGCAACAATGGCACCAACACCCACCACCATAAACGCGAAAGCAATCTCAACCGGTTCCAAGCCGAATCTCTCGTCGAGGTAGGCGGAGATGAAGGTCAGAAATGCGAGAGTCCCTCCCGAAATTACGAAGGAAGTTGACAACGCCCCGACCGCGTCCTTTCCCCTCAACAGTGACAAGTAGGTTCGCCAGGGCCGGGCTTGCTGCTGGGGCTGCTTCTCCCGGCGATCCGACGGCATCTTCAGGAAAGCGACAAGCGACAATCCAACCCCCAGCGCACTCGAACCCAGAAAAACGGTGCGCCAGCCCCAGTTCTGAGCTACCCAGCTACTGATCGGAATTCCGAAGATCAGCGCGGCAAAATAGGAGCTCAGGACGATACCCATGACCCTGCCACGGCGTTCGTAGGGAAAAAAGTCTCCTACGAAACTGGCCGTACAGGTCGAAAGCACACCCGCAACCGCACCTGCTCCGACCCGAAAAAGCAAAAGGCTTTCAAAATCCTCTGCAGTTCGGGTTAGCAATGCGAGCAGGGCGAAAGCCAGCAACCCGCCTCTAAGAAAAACGACCCGGCCCTTACGATCACTGACCGGACCCACCCACAAATTGAACAGCGCCGCAGAGAAAGCGTACCCACTGAAAAGCCAGCCCAGGGTCTGAATAGACTCACCGAACTCGCGACTCAGCCCGGGTAACAGAGGTATCAGAAGTTGATTGTCGACCGAGGCGAGGAAAAGAATTCCAAACAGCGTCAGAATGACAAAGCCTTGCCGTGCATGTCCTACCTGTGCCGGCCCGAATGTTTTATCCATCTCTTAAACCGTTGCAGTGACTTTCCCAACCTGGTGTATCACCTTTGAGCGCACAGCAAAAACCAGAAGTCGATTCCCTTCCTTCAGAGTATCGAACGTTGGGACAAGGGGAAAGTTCGAAAGGTAAACCGCCGGACGACATCAGTGTTCATTTCGACAGTTCTGCATCTGAAGGCCTGATGTAGTTTGCCTGAAGCTGATGAGCAGCAATCGTTTCGCCTCGCAAATAGCGCAGGTATCCGAGCTGACAAAGCTCAGTCAGGACGCAGTTGTCGGTTCTCAAGATTTGCGCTTCGGGCCAGATCGAACTTATAGTCTTTGCATACATCTGCGCAGCGTCACCCACAAAGAGACAATCTTCGCCTGAAAGGCCTCGAAGCCACTCGGAAGGTGGCTGCACAGTTGGCGCCTGGAGTACAGCTACTCCTGAATCGTCACACTCAAAGCATCCTCCGTAAACCTGCTGGCGCCTGGCATCAATCATGGGAGCCACCTGTTTCGACACGGCTCGAAAGCGAAATGCCAGAGCCTCCAGAGTCGTGATTCCAATTGTGGGCTTGCCGAGTCCCTGAGCCAGGGCCTTCGTCATAGCAATTCCAACTCGAAGTCCCGTAAACGATCCAGGGCCGTTGGCTACTATAAAGCAGTCGATCTGTTCCTTTTGAAGGCCCAGCTGATCCAGCAGAAAGTCGATGTAGTAAATGAGTTTGTCCGAATAGAGTAAGGGGGTCTTCAGCATTGCCATCCCCACGACTTCAGCATTGCGGCTCAGAGCGGCCCCTCCGCTGTTCGTAGCAGTATCAATGGCCAACAAGTACATGCTGTTATTGCTCCCCCACAGGATATCGACCTCGATCAGCACCCCAAAGATCGATGGCGCACCTCCGTGCATTAGGATACCTGAAACCGAGGAGCCTCGGCGGAACACCCGTCCAACCCTGCCCCGCGAGGCAGGCGCAATTCCGAATTCCCAAATCCCAAGAACCAATTCCCAACTAAATCCAAACTTCAAACTCCCTTGCAGAAACCATCTAACCTACTGAGCGATAGGCGGTTAAAAAGTCGAGATACTGAGTTCATCGAATCGGCATTGTCCGGGATTTGGTACTTGGTACTTGGGAATTGGGAGTTGGGAGTTGGGACTTACGCAGGGGGTCGATTTCGGCAACAGACCCTCAAGGGCTCGACTCAGACAACACCTTGAAGTTTTCAATAGAATGCTGATTACTATAAAACCACGTATCTATGGATCTTTATAGATGAATATCTTAGATATAACTTAATATAATGCTTGCTGATTTTCTGCCCACTATTCACCGCGCCCTGCTATGGTTAACGACTATGGAAGAGTTGACTCCGATGATGCGACAGTATCACCAGATCAAGCTGGAGCACCCGGACACGATTCTCTTCTTTCGCCTCGGCGACT
>JAUVSF010000460.1 GCA_030597245.1 Acidobacteriota bacterium | reverse complement strand
CCTTTGTCGGAGCGAATTTGAAGCCGATCCCATGGTGACAAGCAGGATGCTTATCTTCCTCCACGCCCACTGACCTGGAATATCAGTTTCTCGGAGCCGGGTGGAAGATAGCCTTCCAGGCTGTCCCTTTGTCGGAGCGAATTTGAAGTCGATCCCACGGTGACAAGCAGGATGCTTATCTTCCTCGAGGCACTGAACTGGAAAATTCGAAGACTCACCGCCAAGAATTGAATGTTTGGCAAACTTAACCACTAAAACACAAAAGCACTATGGATTCTTTGTGATTTCGTGACTTTGTGGTTCGAATTATCCGGGCTGAGTTTCCGCAGATTTGCCTCCCGCAAGCGTAATAACAGACTGTGAAACCTTATTCGACCGGTGGTCCTGGATACCCAGGTTCCGGCCCCTTGGGAGAAGGCGCTGAGCGGATCATCCGCTTCATCAAGTTCAACCCTTGCTTCATCCTGGCCCTGTTAACGGTCTGCACCGTGGTGATAACCAGCGACTCCGAACTCTCCGGAGTCGAGTTCAACGAATCCAAACCCGTCGAAGTTACCGGCTGGGTTTCGAGCCCGGTCTCCATTCAATCCAGCTTCGTCTATTTCGAAGTGACGCCGCTCCAGCTCAGTCAGGGCGACAAACCATTTTCAATTCCCGGCAAGCTTGGAGTCTTCCTTGCCAAGTCCTTCCAGAGCCGATTGAAGCCTTTCAGCCCGCCGCTTCGATTTGGGGAATTGATCAAGTTCAACAGCTATCTGACCGAACCCACCGTTTATGCAGCCCCCGGGGTGCTGGATTCGAGGCGATTCGCGAAACTGCGGGGGGTTCCCTACCGTACACACTTAAAATCCACTCTCCAAATCGAGCGGAACGGCCAACACGAGAGTCTTTTTGTAAGAGTTCAGTCACCTTTAAGAATCTACCTGAGCCACTTCGAGAAGTACTGCCTCAAAGCTCTGGATCCTGTTGCCGTCAGGCTTGTGCTGAGCAGCTTTCTCGGCAGGAGCTTCTATCTGAATCCTGCTGAACGGGAACGGGCTCGGGAGGTAGGAGTCCAACATCTTTTCGTGGTATCAGGCTTTCATATCGCGGTTGTTTTCGCCGCTCTTCATGTTCTCCTGAAAAACTGGGGAGTTCTGGGGCGCTGTATCACCATTCTTTCAGCTTGGGCCTACATCTCAGCAGTAGGCTTTACCGTCTCCGCCACCAGGGCTGGAATCATGGCCACGGTTTATTACATTGCTCTCACACTCGGTGTTTCAACCAGGAGTTTGAATACGCTGGGACTATCGGCACTGGTTGTCATACTCGCATCGAAGGAAACTGTGTTCCTGACAAGTTTTCAGTTTTCGTACGCTTGCATTCTCAGCATAATCCTCGTGTCCTACCCGATCATCCGCTGCCTTGGAGCGTGTAGGCGTGGCTTGAAGACGTGCGGGTCAAGTCAAGTGATGACGGCGCAATAAGAAGAGAGCGTACTACAACGCAAAAGCCGGTATTTGATCGAATCGCTCACGGCTTTCTTCCCTCGTGACCCACTTCCGATCCTCCGGTTCCTGGGCCTGCTCGGCTACTATTCCCTGTCTCTTCTGGTTACTTCGATCTCGATCCAGCTTATCCTGCTTCCTCTTGTTCTTCAGCATTCGAACCGTTGGAGCTTTCTCCAGCCTCTCAGCAACCTGCTGCTGGTTCCCCTGTTTTCCCTGATCCTCCCGGTTGCCTTCGGCTTGCTGCTCCTCTACTGGACTCCTATCGCCTTTTTGCCCACCTTTTTCCTGAATCTCTCGTCTGCAGTTGTCGAGTCCATCCTCAACTCTCTTGATGAGGCCAACCGGCTCATCTATGTTGCTCAACCTTCCATTCCAGCGCTACTGGGTTTCTATTGGGTTGTAATCATTCTCTACCTCGGTTTACCTCGAAAAGCGAAGTCGGCGGTCCTGATCCTACCCGTGCTCTTGCTGGTTCTGCTCACTCGTACACCGAGTCGTGTGCCTGGCCCCCTTCAGCTGACGATGTTGGACGTGGGACAAGGCGAAAGCATTCACATTCGTTATCCAGACGGCTCTGACGCTCTGGTCGATACCGGAGGTTCCGCACTAGCCCATAAGCCGTCTCTCGTGAGTGAACGCGTAGTCGGCCGCTATCTTTGGAACCAGAGAGCAAGACGGTTGAATTACCTGCTTATTACCCATCCGGAGACAGACCACCGAGGGGGATACAAGTTTCTCACCAGAGCCTTTTCGGTTGACCAATCACTCTACTTTGAGCCTCATCGGGACTACAGTGGACATCGACTGCAACTGTCTCGTGGCGACTCCTTCCAGCTCTCTGGTGTCTGGCACGAGGTGCTCCACCCGCCACGCGATGCCACGTCGGACAACCACAACGCACTATCTCTTGTACTCCTCCTTAGATACGGCCACTTCTCCGCACTACTCACCGGTGACATCGGTGCTTCCGAGGAAAGGATGATTCTGTCACGGCTCCCCAAGGTGACACTGCTCAAAGTTCCACATCATGGCAGTAGATTCAGCACTTCCCAGGATTTCCTGAAGGTTACAACTCCCCAGGTTGCGATGATTTCAGCTGGACGCAGAAACGCCTTCGGACACCCCTCGCCGGAAGTGCTTGAACGAATTAAGGAGGTCGGCGCTTTTGCAGTTTCGACGGCATCCCTGGGAAGTCTCAGAATCCTGACTGACGGCTTCGGGTGGGAGCTTCAGCACTATTCGATCAACAGGAAACAGTTTGTAACCGTGTTGAAAGGAGACTCCGACAGAAATGCCGGAATCCACAGACGAAAAAGCCTCATGCTTCAACGGTAAGCAAGCCAAATTCAGGCAACTGAAAGCGTTCCCAAAGTTTCTTTTCCAAGTGCTTTGCCTGCAGCTGGTCAAACACTTCCTTGGAAACATGTCTTCTATAGACCTTCAATTCCTTTCGACACTCAGCCTTCAGTCCCTTCAACTCATCCTTTTCCAAGTGTTCCCGGAGATCCGAAACCAGCGTGGAAGCTATCTGCTGGAGTTCGCGATCCAGTTCCGGAAAATTGACCTCACCGCGCATTTCGACTTCCTCCCTCACCGCAGTGAGTCGATTGAGAGCTCGTTCAAAGGCTGTGACTTCCCTCCGTTTCAGCCTCATGGTCAAACGGTCCAGGTGATCGAGGACCTGCCCCTTCGACAAGTCGATTTCCGGCTCAAGTCCGGCGTCGAATTCCTCCCCCTCCGATCCGAGCATCGCCTCCCGATATTCCTCAAACGCCTCCATAACCGCAGGGTGGCAGTAGAAGAGCGTTAAAGGGGATCTTTTCTTTCGTTTAGAGGTCGATTCAAAGGAACGGTCGATTCCTCGCAGCACCACGTGGAGTGGAATCCGGCTGTCTTTCCAGAGTTCGATCAAGCACCAGTCGAGCGGTGATATCAGAAGGTTTCGTCCCCTCAACCTGACGAAATACTCTTCAATCTCAGTGAAGTAGTTGAAGTAGTTCTCCGGCATTTCTCGTCACCAACTTGGATCTCGATCTGAGAGACTTCGAACCATCGTCTAAGGTGTCGTTTTCCCGGCAGCCGGCCTGGTCTCCCAGAAGCCGATACGACCGACGCAACTGTCTCGAAGGAATAGGGTCGACTCAGGCGTTACGATTCTTGCGTCTGCTCGTAGAAAATCCGAAGCCCATACATCGTGAGGTCATCCTCAATTCGGTCGAATCCGTCGAATTCGGTGGCAATCAGTCTCGCCAGACCACCCGTAGCTGTAACATTGGCGCCACTGAGCTCGCGTTCCATGCGCCTGAGAATTTCGCCGACCAGGCCCACGTACCCGTAGAAGATCCCCGACTGCATACTCTCGACGGTTGAGCGACCGATTCCATGCTCGGGTCTCTTTATCTCGATGCGAGGGAGCTTGGCAGCCCGACTGAACAGAGCCTCTGCAGAGATCCCGATCCCGGGGGCTATGATACCTCCCAAATACTCTCCTTCACGCGACACTGCGTCAAAAGTTGTCGCGGTGCCGAAATCAACAATGATTGCGGGCAACCCGAAAAGCGCGCGGGCCGCAATAGCGTTTACGATTCTGTCCGCACCGACGTCGGCCGGCTGAAAGTACCGGATCGGCATCAGGGACTGCTTTTCCGGCTCCACAAAACACGGTTCCACTCCGAATGATTCTCGGGAAAGTTCGGCGAAACAATCATTCAGGGGAGGGACAACTGAACAGACAATTACAGCGTCAACTTCGGTCATAGACACTCCGTGACGGGAGAACAGACTCCGAAAAAGAACTCCGTATTCGTCTGCCGTCTGGCCTCTCCGAGTGGAGATCCGCCAGGAGTAACGAAGACCCTCACCTTGGAAGAGGCCGAGGACAATGTTGGTGT
>JAUVSF010000088.1 GCA_030597245.1 Acidobacteriota bacterium | reverse complement strand
TCCGGCAACCGGCATCTGGTCTGGCCCGGTGCCGTTGTTGAGGAATCAACACTGGCTCAGAATGTGGCCACTATTCGGAAACTGCTGGGGAAGCAAGAGGAGAGCTCCTTCGAAGAATTCATCGAAACTGTTCCGAAGTACGGTCACCGGTTTATTGTCCCGGCGGATGATTCTTTTGGCGGCGTGGGCGGCTGCCAGCGCGTCAGCGAGCTGGCCGGCCAACTCCCCTGGTCCTTTGGAAGGGGTCCGTCTGCCAGGGTTTGCTTAAGGGTCTCACCCTGGGTTGAATAGTGAAAGCCAACCTTTCCCCAACCCTACCCTATTGCACGGAATTGTCCGTTTCGGATTTGGAGCTCAGTGCCTTGCATTTCCCTTCGGTTCGTCCGCAACGAAGGGATTAACGGCCCGAATGGTCCCATAGAGCTGTCCATGGTTGAAGTCCTCTGAATAGAGGATTCGGCAACCCAGTGACGTGGCAGCCGCAAGAATGGCACCATCCCAGTAGGAAATTTTGTATCGTTGAGACGCCTCGATACCCTCCAAGACCAAGGCATAGTCGATTGGGACGTTAGGGAAGGTTCGAAGCTCATCGAGGAAAGCGACTGCTTTTGGCACGGACATTGGTATCGCGATCTTTCGTGTCACAGTCACATAGAATTCCTGGAAGACCTGTGTGGACAGGCCAAAGTCTGTAGTTCGAATTAGCTCCACGGCTTTGGCCTTCTTATCGGCATCGACAGGATGGGCGGAGACTGCGTACACCAGAACGTTCGTGTCCAGGAAGCACTCAGCGCTCATGAAGGTCCTCGCGATTCCAGGTTCGCCTTCCTACTTCGGCCTTGGATTCTTGACAGAGTTTGAGGATTCTCTTCCGAGCGTGGACGCTTCGGGATTCCCGTTCTCTGAGATCTGCCAGAAATTCACGGATGAGTGCGTTTAAAGAGGTTGACCGCTCGGCAGCAATTCTCCGCACGTCCCGAAGCATCGCCTCGTCAACTACAATCGTCACGTTCTTCATAGACACAGGATATGTGTTTATGTGTAATTCCGTCAAATCCTGGCAAGTACGGGATTCCCGTTCTCTGAGACCTGCCGGAAATTCACGAATAGGTTTCCAGCCAATCGTAGATTCTGTCTTCTGCGATTGGCGGGACGGAATGTCCTTGCGCGTGGTTGAGTAATCCGATTCGTGGAACGCTGCCGTAGAGCCGGTAGACGGGCAGTGCGGCTTCGATATATGGCCAGCTGCGATTACCGTCGGCTGATTCACCGCCGACCAGCAAGAACGGTCGCGGCGCCACCAGGGCCAGTAGTTCTTGGTGTTCGTGGGTCGATGCAAAGGTCTTGATGTCAGGGCCGAGGTACCAGGGAGCATCCCAGTTGGAAAACCGGGTTCCTATCCCACCTTCACTGCTGACGGCGACTTTGACCCGATCGTCAAACGCTGCCAGATAAAGCACTTCTTTCGCGCCAAGCGAATGGCCAACCACACCAATCCGACTTCGGTCTACGCCGGGTAGCGAGATCAAGAGATCTACAGCTACTTGAGCATCGAGCAGCATCTTCGCCATTCCTTTGGAACTGGGATGGCGTTCTTCGAAAAGTTCGGTTTGCGAGTCGGTGTCGATATGGTGATTGTCCGGCCAAAGAAAGTTACGCGGGCAGAGCGTCACAAATCCGCGCTCGGCTAGCTTCAGGCCAAACGCCTTCTCCTGCTTACCTTCCACACCGGCTGGCTGGCGGATCGAATGCGCTACCGTCGAGTGAAAAACAACCACGCCGGCTCTTGGAAGAACTGAGGTTGCAGCCGGTCTCACGATGTAGGCCTCGGTCGGCCAGCCGGGCTCGCTCTCGTAGCGAATCAACTGCCGCAGAACATTTCCCAATCGCTCTTCATGAATCACCTCTGTCGTTGGTGGATTGTCCTGACGCTTGATCGGGCCAAGATATTCAAGCCAGAGGTTACGGATCTCTTCGCGTCTCTTGAGCCAAACGGACAGCTCTGCTTCAGCAGGCAGTAGAGCGGTCAGGTCTTGCTCTACGGGTGACACGGGGGGACGCTGAACTTCTGCCAACCAGGGAACATCCCGTGTCCGCGAGCTTTCGCCTCCTCGCAGCAGCGAGATGAGAGAAGTACTTGTGGCGAGAGCCAGGAACTGCCTGCGACTTAGCATCTTCGTTTTCCGAATGCTGAACGCGATTCATTGCTTCGCATCAGCCCAGCATAGCAGGCGCGGATCGCCCTGTCACAAGACCGCTTGCGCTTGACGACAAGCTGAAATATGGCGACCTCTTGACGCCTTGGCTTTATTGCGTGAGGATGTGATTCTGGTACAAAGGCAAAAGGGGGTACAGCAAGGTGAAAGAGAAGCAGGAGAAGCACGAATTGACCCGCCGCTCTGTACTCAAGAAGGGAAGCTTGGCAGGAGTTGTAGGCGTTGGAACAGGCCTTGCGAGTTCATGCGGAATCCAGTCCTCGAAGCTCTCATCGGAAGAAGTGTTCCAGTCTCTCCATCAGCGAGTCGAAGAAACGCCGATGGTCGACACGCATGAACATCTGATCGAGGAAGAGAGTCGAATCAGTGGAAAGAATGAGCGTATCAAGGCAAATGACTGGTCATTCCTGCTCTCCCACTATGTGGACTCCGATCTGATCACTTGCGGAATGCCCGAAGAAGAATTGGATTCCTTCTTTTCAGCAGGAACGGATCCACTGGAGAAATGGCGAATCCTCGAGCCCTACTGGCCTCGAGTGAAACGGACCGGCTACGGACAGGCGGTTACGATTGCCCTGGAGCGTATCTATGGCATTAGTGGACTCTCTGCTGAGACCGTTCCAAAGATCCAGAACGCCTATGAAAAGAACATTCGGGCCGGTTTCTATAAACATATTCTCCAAGAGTTGGGAAACATCGAATCTTGCCAGGTGAACTCCCTGGAGGGGCCATTCAGTGAGTCAAAACAACCGGCTCTGCTGATGCAGGATATCTCTATCCTGGGTATGCATATGGGACCCAACATTGAGACTTATACAGCTCCAACCGGCGTTGAGGTCAAAGACCTGCAGGATTGGCATTCCGTAATCGACTGGTGGTTCACAACCTATGGTGACTATGCCGTTGCGGTCAAGTCTCAGGCTGCGTATTCACGGAATATCGATTATGCAGATGTGCCTCCTGAGCAGGTCGAACAACTCTTCAAGAAGACGCTAAACAAAGAGCCTTTAGACCCCGCGGATGAAAAGAGTCTGCAAGATCATCTGTTTTGGTACAGCGTTCGGAAGGCCACGGAACACAATCTGCCCGTAAAGGTTCACACCGGCTACTATGCGGGTCAGAATCGCATGCCGTTGGGCCGCCTGCAGCAGAATGCAGCTGCTGCGTGTGATCTCTGCAAGATCTCACCCGACACTCGGTTCGTCTTCATGCATATTGATTATCCCTTTTACGAAGACCTGATAGCGGTGGCCAAACATTACACGAACTGCTACATCGACATGTGCTGGGCCTGGATAATCAGTCCAGTGGCGAGCGTGAACTTCCCGAAGCAGTATCTGGTTACAGCCCCCACCAACAAGGTATTAACCTTCGGAGGAGACTACATTCCTGTCGAACCCGTGATCGGACACGTGGATCTGGCACGCAGGGGCATCGTGCAATCACTGGCCGGTCTGGTCCACGAGGGTTGGCTCAGTCTGGATTCGGCGGTTAATTCAGTGGAGGGAATTATGCGCGGCAATGCACGTCAGATCTTCAGCCTTGAAGAGAAGGCCCGCCGCCTTCAGAACGCACCGTGGCTCTAGGAGGAAAGACCTGGCACGGCGTGAGCCAGGCCCTGACCGGTGCTATATTTCACTAAACAGCCATTGGAGAAGCGGGTCAGACTGTCCGCTTCCTCACAGTGTCTATGAGAGGAGGAGAATGATGAAGGTGACTAACCAGACTTCCGGCACGAATGTCCATGAGGTGGAGGATGGGATCTATCGTATCAATACGCCGGTGGATGTTATCGGTGGCTTCTCATTCAACCAATACCTGATCCTGGACGAAGAACCACTCCTGTTTCACACCGGACTGAGAAAGATGTTTCCTCTGGTTCAGGAGGCAGTTGCAAGCGTGATGCCGGTAGACAAACTGCGCTATGTCGCCCTTTCTCACTTCGAAGCGGACGAATGTGGGGCTCTTAACGAGTGGCTTTCCGTTGCTCCTCAGGCATCCGCTGTCTGTGGTCAAGTAGCTGCTATGGTTTCAGTCAATGATGTGGCGGACCGACCTGCCGTCGCTTTAGCCGACGGAGAAGTGCTTGACCTGGGTAGGCACAGTGTCAAGTGGCTGGATACACCTCACCTCCCGCACGGCTGGGAAACAGGCTTTCTAATGGAGGTCAGCACAAAGACGCTCTTGTGCGGTGATCTATTCACCCAGGGAGGAGCCAAGTTACCCGCGGTTACCGAGTCGGATATTCTCGATTCGAGTGAGGAATTTCGACAAGTGATGGATTACTTCTCGCACTCGACGATGGCAAGAGGCCTTCTGGAGAAGTTAGCCAATGAGGGACCAACCACCCTGGCCTGTATGCACGGCAGCGCATGGAAAGGAGATGGGGCCTCTCTCTTAAGAGAGCTCGCCGAACGTCTTTCGCCCTAGCCGGCATGATGTTTCTGACTTCATCATCGCTAACTTCGAATCATCTTTGTCGATGAGCTCGCCGGGGAAAAATCCAACAGCTGTTCAGGCTCTTGAGAGGGGGAGGATTGTACCTGTCCCCTTCTGATTACTGACGGCTCTTAAAGTGTGGTCCAGACTCTGGGCCTCGGTAGTCGTCGGCCGTCGCAACTTTCGAAGCAGAAAAGGACTGCTTCTAGATACCTTGCAGCGATGCAAGCCGGATTGGCCAAGAAGTGCCTTTCCTTCCGGGAGGTATTCACAAGCCCGGCGGTGTTGTTTTTGTTTGTGTTGATTGTCGTTGTCCTTGGGCATCGAAGCAACGAACTACGACAGGACGGGGGATGTGATCGGAATTCACCAACACTTGCCTGAAGAAGTACCCGGTTGTTTGAGCAAGATGAACCGGTGAGAGAACGGACCTGGGAAGAGACCATTCCACGAAGCTTCCAGTAGCGGCCAACCGGGCAGGTTGGATACCGTAAGACAAGCATCCTTGCTTGTCAGCAACTCACCACCAAGACACCAGGATCACCAGGAATCCTGGTGCCGCTGGTGGTCTAAATTATCGATCTAGAACCCGGCAGCCAGTTCCCTATCAGGGCTTTTCTGCTGAAGCGAGGGTTTTATTCGGGTTCTCGCTGAGAAAGACTATCTTCTCATCTCGAGATCGGAACTCCACCAGTTCACCATTCCTGTTAGTCAACAATGCATTCTTAGTTCCGTCCTTAAGCCTGGTAACAGTGATTTTGACTCTGGCAACCAGCCGCCGTCCGTCGTAGAATTCCGCTGTGGTCTTGGTTGAATTGAGTCGCAGCTCATAACGGCCCGGCTCCAGGTCGATATCCCCTATTTTGGTGACTGTTTGGGTTTGGAAGCTGTAACTTTCGGCCAGTGCTAAGGTCAGGGATAGAGCGCTCACCAGTGCTAGCGTCAAAATAATCGTGGTTGTTCTTCGCATTGTTTCCTCCATGGTTTCGGGCTGTGAACCCGGTTGGCAAAGTCCTGAGAATTCGGATCACGGTGAGTCGTGGGTAGCACCTCTGAAGCATAGTGATTTGATAGAAACAGTAGAGTTATTCGTAAAACCACTCTTTTCCCTTTGGTGTTTTCTTCAGTTAGGCAACCTCTGGATCCGGTCGGTTCCTCAGAGTTAGTCTTGAATCTACTATATCACTTTCTGGGTAGGTAGATAGACTGGAATCCACCGAAAAAAGTTCCGTTTGGGTCAAAACCGCAGGCTATTTTCCAAATGGCAAGTGAGCGAGTAGCTAGGATCACCACTCAAGCACAAACAGCTACTGTCGGGGTGGGTACGAGGCCATTTGACGTTTGACACTTGTCATTCGTCATTGCGGTCCGGTGCCTGGAGCTTGATCAGTATAGTTTGACCGGTCGTCGATACAGCCGCGTGCGAGAAGTCGAGGTTAACCCCTTCTGCCTTAAGTGAGACGTGGTCCTCGACTCGGACAATCTCCGGTTCAGATGAAAGCCCGGGTATAAGAACTCGGAGGATTGAGGATGGTCCAGTGGCGCTTACCAAGCAGTCGCGCCGCCTGACTTCCAGAGACCCGGCGGGGTTCCGTGCCATGAACAAGAGGCGATGAAGTGATTCACCTTCTGGTAGAGCCTCGGTGTGAGTAGCGAAGAACATTCGGAGGTTCAGTGGGAACGCTTCTGAATCGATCTTGATTCGATATCCTGGGCGATTCTCAATCTCATGCTTGAGGCTAATCCTTTCTCGTTCCCAAGCGCCGAAATCCACCCGTGAAGTTTCCCGGATCCGTCTGAGTTCCTCCTCGGAAAACGATATCGGAGAGACTCCACTGCACACGAGGGATAAGCGCTCCGCAAGATAAAGAGATGGATCCCTATCCATCTCACCCTTCCAACCGGGATCGAATCTGTCCAGTAGTCCAGCGGTCCAACATCCCTCGAGATAACCCATATCTCGAATCATCCCCGGCGCAAAATCCTGATATCTGTCATCTGTCGCCAGTGACTTGCCGGCGGCTCTGCGCTCGATGTAGTGAGCTAATCCCTCAAAACGCTGGAGTTCGTCTTCGTATCGTCTGCGGGTCGGGCCGAGCACTGCGAACCGCTGCTTCCTGTAGCCCAGGGCAGCAGCGGCCCACCGTCTGGCCTCCGAATCATCCGGGGAATTCAATGCTCGTAAGCACGATTTGATTTCCAGCCGGCGAAGAAGGAGACGTTCAAGGGTATCGTGGGGATAGGCAAAAAGAATTGCCTCATCCGGGCGCCATTCAGTGTAGTGAAGCCTCTGATAAACATGAAACATCTCATGAATGAGTATTGCGGCAAGGTGTCTCGGAGTGTAGACATCGCCGGTCAGAGGCGAGCGCTGTCGCAAAATAGACGTCGCGACCCATATTCCATCCAACTGGATACGGCCATTCCCATTGACCTGAGGGTGCTTTCCCGAATAAACGTATATTCTTTGATTCCCGTCCATTGGGGCAAACCCGTCAAACTGACCAAGGGAGTGAATGAGATAAGTATTCTCACCGTCAAAAACCGCAGCCGGGATCTCCTGTTGATTGAAGCTAGGCCACAAATCGGTGGTGTCGATCGTATTTAACTCTTCGAGCATGGGAACCACGCCCTGTTCCCTCTCCCCGGCCAGGAGGGAGCTGAAGGCCAGGAATGTCACGGGAATGAAACGCGCGATTCTTGTCACCATGCTGGTCCTGAATTGTACTCTGAGAGAGGGTTTCGGCAGAAGTGGGTGACTGTTACCCAACGTGGACCGAACCGTGTGTGCAAACTGAAAGTGAAGGGAACAACACAAACTTTGAAATCCACAGGGAGGGGTGGGCAGCCTAATCAACCTGCGGTCATTCAAGACCAGTGCCCGCATCAGGCAGACCCAAGGCGGACCTCCTGAACCAGGGCGTCTGATGGACGGCGGTATCCGGCCCGGATGTAGAAGCCTCCTCCAGCAGGAGTGGAAAATGGCAACCTCCACTCGAAGTCTTGTCGCTCGAGACGACGCCCCGAGCCACGATGATTACTCCTACCGGAACCTTCTCCGAGGACGTCACAGTAAGATCGTGAGGCTCATCTCCACCGGTTCTGTCTTGGAAGTATTCAGCTCGGTTTTCCGCCTCAAGTAGGTTAGTTTCGAATAAGCGACTTCCTATCATCGGGAAGGTGGTCTTACAAGGCTTCCTTAACGGCCTTCATCGCAGCGGCATTGCGAAGCAGGTGCCCCAGTTCGCACATCATGAAGTGTTTTGCTCCCTGTTGTTTCAAAATCCTCAGTTCGAGTTTCAGCCTTTCCGGGCCTTTCACATCCCGGCTGAACTCTCGGTCACTGTAGAAACCGATCATGGGCATGGCCTCCGTGTATTCGTGTTCGTAGGGAGAGTTTAGGGTTTTCCGGGTGTACGCTCGAATCTTCTCGAAAAACCAGTGGGGCCGGAAAAACCAAGCGACCGTTTCACCGCAATAGTCTACCCAGACCTTATTCCCGTAGAGTATGTTGGGCAGGTAGACGGGATAGATATGAGCGGCAATTATCAGTTCAGGGGTCGACTTTTTGGTTTCCTCATAGAGCTTCGAGTATAGACCTGTGAGCGAGGCCAGGTAGAAAGACTCACGAGTAATGCCTCCCTCGGCCTGTAGGTCAGCCAAAGTCCTTTTGCAGCGATCACATTCGCAGGATCGATAATTGCGATAACCGATGAAGTCCCAGCAGATCCCGTCGTAATCGAGTCTCTGATATCTGACGGCTTCCGCAACGCCATAGTCGATCACGCCAGGGTCGAGAGGGCAAGCCAGGTTCATGTGGAGTACTTCTCTGTTGCCCTGAACCGGTTCCCCACCGTGCTGGAAAGGGTATTGAGGATCGTCCGCCCGCCGATCAAATCCAGGTAACTTTTCTTCACCTTCAGCAAGAACCTGAGGTAGCGCACCCTCGCGCTGAAGGCTGAGCGGCGAGATTAGTGCAAAGGCCTTCATCTCGCGTTTCCGACAAGCTCGAACGATCTCAGGGTTGCTCCATCCCACTGCATTGAAACCCATCTCCTTCGCCAGAGCAACAGCACGGTCAACACCCCTTTCCGGCTGAACGGACCAGGCCCAGATTAGCTTGATACCTGAGAGTGGCTTATTAGTGTATTCTCTCGATTCGGACTGCTTAGTGTCGCCGACCAAGCGATTCGCCCACACAACCAATAGAGTTAGACAGAACAACGCGGATGTAACTCTTTTCCAGCACCGGACAGAGCCAAATTTGAAGAGCATCGGAGGTTTTCCTCTGAGACAGAACAGTCCAATCCTCACATGGCGGGTGGTCTAAATCAACTGATCGGAAAAGGTGAGTATCTGATTCCGAGTGTTGCCTTGCGAGGAGCAGGGAGCGGCCTCATGTGGCGCTCTACGTCCTCGGCGGTGAGAATGCAACCGCAGAGAGCGCCGAGAATCGAGTTTCTAGTTCAGAGTGCAAAGTCTAAAGCCTGCGTTTCCCTGGAATCTAATGCATGACCAAGAAGGGCAAGAAGGGGACAGGTTGATTCTCGATTCCCACATTTCCGATCTTCCAAAGCCGAATGACATCAAACACTGTGAAAGAAGCCTCTGGGAGAAACTACGCAACTTGGATGAAGCAGAGGTCGGGAAAACGATTGGAGATTACGTACAATCGACCGAATTGAAGGCGTTTTTCAAAAGCTATCTGGAGATGGTGCGGAAGTTCGCTTCTTGCTGTCGAACTTAGCGTTATCACTCAATCGGTTCGACACGGATCCAATCGACAATCATGGTCTGGATGCCGGTCCAATCCAGTTTTCCGGTCCAGCTCATATGTCTCATTCCAACATAGAGGGTCGATGGGGAATCCGGTACCAGGCTTGTGATTGTCTGCTGGTGAACACCATCTATGAAGAAATCGACTCGGTTATCTCTCCAATCAATCGTATAGATATGGAACTGACCGTCTTGATGCGAGGTTTTCTTGCCTGATTCGTCCAGAACGGGCTTCTTGTGAGTGACATGAGGTTTACTGGTCGCCGTATTAGAATTGGCCCACGTATTGAACCTGGCATCTGTCCAACCCGTTTTGTCAGTCGGGTGATTCTCCGGTAGTGTAGCAGCGTCGTCGCCAACAATTTCAATATCGATTTCATCAAAAATGCCGTCGGCTTCTTGCCACGTAAATATGAAGCTACCCACCCCGGAGATTACAGTGTTCTTTGCCTTCATCTCCATCCGATGACTTGGTCCAACTAGAGAGAGTGCGATCATCTGAAATGGCCATTTCTGTTTGCTCTGGTCTTTGTCATTGCTCCGATCTGCATCAATCTTGAGATAGGCAAAGCCATCACCGGGTATGATCTCCTCCCAGTTCGCAACGGGGAGCATCTGATCCCTATAGGACCATTCAATTCCTTTCGGCTGTTTCGGCTTTCCGGGGGATCTGAAATCTTCAAATAGTTCAGTAGCATGTATAGGCAATGAGAAACAGCACATCGCCAGTAATGCAGTTGTAGCAACGATCTTCACTTTCTTCCTCTCTACCAATGAATATGCTCGAAGGAATCGTACGCCTAAACTGGAATTCTAGCGGCCTGTCTGGTCTTGAGCAAGTGAATCGATTCTGGGCTCTCGGTTCTAGTTAAAAGGCAAAAGGTACGAGAAGGGGCAAGAAGGGCAAGAAGGGGACAGGCTGATTCTCCAAGAAGGGGACAGGTTGATTCTCTATCGGAGGCGGTGGATGATGCTCCGGTTCGTCATCCGGGAAAAAGATACACGGGTATTGTGAGGTTATGTCCAGCACTATCAGACTGAGAGAAACCATCAAGGACCAGGGAATGAGCTGGTCGTTCCTTTGCCTAAGCATGCACCGGTCGACGGGCCGATCCAATGCAAGGAGCGCCTCGGTGGAATGCTCAGATCTTACTTTCGCAAAGCCGCGTAACGGGTCGTTCGAATATTGGCACCATACGGGCGCCTTGAGTTGGATGCCAAAGGGTATGAATCGACTCGAGGCTAACTACGGTATTACACGCCTCGACAAGAACGAGATTATCGACCATACCCATATTCTGCAAGGACGTGTTCAGCTGGTATTCTGAAAGAGCGTGTTGGAAGCTGTACTCCATCAGATTTGCTTGAGTTCCGAACTCCTCTCGAAAAGTCACCCAGACCCTGGAATCGAAAATACCAGCCGAACCTGCTTTTCTACTTTCCAAACGGGATCTTGTGGCTACGTCATTCAGACACTCGCGGAGCATTCGGTCTGTAGTGGAATGCTTCCCCCCAAGTCATCAAGAGAAACGGGGCATCTGACTCCTGGAGTCGATCGTATGTCAGCCAGAACGGCTCCCGATGATCCACCGAATGTCCCAACTCGTTTTCGTGTCCTGTTATGACCAGTTTCGGATCAAAACCCCGGATCATTCGCGAAATGTCTGTGGTCCAGCAATTGGGCAACAGGAGGTCCACTTCATGATGCTTCCCCACATCGTCGATCCAGGCAAAGTCATCGGTATTTGACTGGTCACCGGTTTGCGCAAACGACAGGCCCTCCGGAGAGAATATCAGCGGTACGTTGTTGGGAATATCTTCGCCCTGATGACCCGGATAAAGGACAACCTCAAGTAATCGACCTCCATTTTGAACTGGGAGCGGCTGCTTCTTATGCATCTCTAGCTTGAGATGCGTGATCTGTTCATGGATCGGTGTTCCTGCCCAGACTTCGAGTGGCGCAACAACAGGTTTTCCCGAGTCAATGAAGCTCTGGGCTACAAACTCATCCGCATGATCTCGATGTCGGTGGCTGATAAACAGCACATCACAGTGACGGACAATCTGTTCAGCGAGATGATCGCTGATTGGAAAGCCGTCTTCCCTCGATGAATACCCCCGGACCAAGTCAAATCCAATCGTCACTGACGATGTTCGCACGACGAATCCATGATTATAGAGCTTCCAGATCACGGCACCTTCCTTGACCCGAGTTGTGGCCATTTCTTCGAGAGCGTATTCCATTCGAGAATGAAAGAACTCCTGAACTGCAGAGCGCCTGGGAGCCGCGACATCGTGCAGCACTCCATCCACCATCAGGAGAACCATTCGGCGTTCCAGAGGCTCAGGCAATGCTGGAGGAAAGCGGAGGAGTACCTTTTCGACCAAATCGAGTGTGGCCTCAGCCTGTCGATTGAAGAAACCATCCAGGTCACTCCAGTAGTGTTTGAGAGGATCAATCTTTCTTGAGGACTGAATCCCAGTTTCGGTTGGGGGGTAAACTCCAGCCAAAAACACCATGAGAGCTGATAAAGTGATGACCAATACGCTAGCTTTCTTCATGTGAACACTCCTTGTAGTCATCTTGTATACTCCGTGAGCCGACCAAAGGAAAACTCCTCGAGGACGGATCGGCCGATCAATCCCTCTCCATAGCCTTTACGCGGCAGAATAACGATCTTGCAATGCCTGACTGAATCTAAGGCTCCAGTATCGAATCGCCTTGCGGTAGACGACAATTCCTCGAATCGCCCAGTCGGCCCCGCTTCTTCTGGAGGGTTGTCTTCGAGAGTTGGCGGACTCTGTGTGTTTCCCGTAGATTCAACGATGAATATCGTGGTATTTTGTGGAGGCGTTAAACAGGATCCCACCTCATGATTGACAAGAAGTTGTGGTAATTCTGGCTAGGTGTAACTCCTTGAGTCGAATTCGACCAAGTCGCGGGGCAGGGACGTGGTGTCCTTTGTTCAGCCTGGGGGAATCCTGCTGGAAAGGAGTGGAAAATGAGACGATTGATAGCATTGCTGGTCGTGGTTGGCCTCTGTTTGGCAGTTGGGCTGTTCTGGGGGCTCCAACCGACGATTACAGCGAAAGCACAGGGTAACAGATCCCTTATGGCTGGAGTTGGAACTCCTTCCCTTGACGGCGTCGAGTCTGAGGGTGAATGGCCTTCCAATTCGATCTTGACCGGGCGAGGTGTGACCATCAAAGCGATGGTCGATGGAAGCAACCTGTATGTACTTGCCAAATGGGGGGACAGCACTAACAGTACAGCTAAAGACCAGTGGACTTTCGACGGTACGACCTGGAACGGTGACGGCGATGAGGATCGAATCTCGTTCATCTGGGACATCAAAGATGCGGCTGGAAACAGCCTCAACGGTGAGGAAGGAGCATCCTGTGCGCCGATGTGTCACATTCAGCAACAGATCATGCGTACGAGTTTCGGCCGAGTGGACGTATGGCACTGGAAGGCGCACCGCTTCAATCCCATGGGCTTCTCGGACGACAAATACTGGGACACGTGCGAAGACTGTGGCGACGGCGGACGACACGGGGATAG
>JAUVSF010000727.1 GCA_030597245.1 Acidobacteriota bacterium | reverse complement strand
GCGAATTAACTCAATTCCTTGCTCCTGAGCACAATCGCCTGCTAAAGGAGTGACAAGAGCATCCGCACGCAGCAGAACCCGGCAGTATCCTTTGCGCGCAAAAGCCTCAACCTGCTGTTCCGTAAGCAGCTTCCCATCAAATGTTCCAGCCGCAGAGGAACCCTTGTTACGTGCACGCGGTCCGTTTGAGCCCTGGTCTCTCCGGCCTGAGTCCGTACTCACGCTTTCACGTGCAGAAAGTCCTTTGACCACCTCTTCGGTGACTGTTCTGATGAGCCGTTCTAAACTCGCTGCGTCCATATCTATTTATTGCCTATCTTGACGCGATCGATGACTCCCGATACGACCTCTCGAATCGGCACCAATTCAGTAAAGCCAAGTACGTCCTCAGCTGAACCACCGCCCGAAGTCACCAGCACCCAGTCACCGACTCCGGCATCAACCGCATCGACTGCCACCATCGTCCCCGACATGAGCTTTCCCTCGGGACTAGTCCGTCTCACGATTAACAGCTTGTAGCCCTCATAAGCCGGATGCTTTGCCAAAGAGACCACGCTTCCCACAACCCTGCAAATGAACATTGGCTATGCCTTCGCCTCGGAGTTCTCCGCGAACTCGTCCAAGTCAAGCCGCTCCACCAGGCCCACAATCGTCGCCTCACTCGGAATCAAGAAATCATTTCGAATGAACCCCGCCTCAGTACTATTGACCCAAAAAACCAAATCCCCTTCCTGAACCCCTACCGTGTCCACAGCGATCAGGGGAGCACCCTGCGAGGCTTCGTTCTCATCTATCGGCTGCACGATGAAGAGCCTGATCCCGCTCAACTTCTCGTCCTTTATCGTTGCCCAGACGTTGCCGTCGATTCGACCTAGAAACATTAGGACTCCATTCCACTCGAAGCCTTTTCAAAGACCATTCTTCCTTTGTGTACAACCGAATCGACAATAGCTACGATGCTGGCGTCTGTGGGCACATGGGCGAGTTTTGCCGCCTGGCGTGCCGAACTGCCCCGCACAATGATCACAACCTCGCCTTCCCCAGCACCGACAGTATCGACCGCTACGATATGCTCACCGGTCGGAGCTATGTCGGGCTTCAAGAGGTTGACCAAAAGAAGTTTGTATCCATGTAGCCGATCTGCCTTAACCGTCGAAACAACCGTCCCTTCAACCTTTGCCAGATCCATTACCTTCTCCTTGTCGGAACATTGATATAACACCTATCAGAGACGCTCATGCAGCCTCCCAACTCTCCCTATCCCAAACCAAACCCTGACCGGCACAGTCCTCCGGTTTCGCGGTGGTGATCAACCGGTCAACGTCATTCCAGGCCGTCAAGAAACTCGGAGCTCTTCGCCCAAGTTTGGTCTCATCCAGGCAAAAAACAGCCTGCTCCGACCGCCCACAGAGATGCCTCTGAAAATCACTGATGTCGTCTTGCGAATTCCAGAGTCCCTCTGCATCCATCGCCTCGGCACTCAAGAAAGCCAGATCAAACTTCCAGGAGCTTAGACTGAGACTGGCTCCCGGCCCTACGACCACCAACTGATGTGGAAGCAAGCACCCCCCGAGCAAGTGCACTTCACTCGATCCTCGCGACGCCAACACTTCAGCAACCGGCAAACTGTTGGTCACCACCTTGAGAGGTTCAACCCCAGCTTCCCCTAACCGTTCTGCAATGGCGTACACGGTTGAGCCCGCGTCGAGAAACAGCCTCTGCCCCGCCCGTACCCGCTTAAGTGCTACTCGGGCGATTCTTTCTTTGGATTTCCGATTCTGTTCATTACGTTGGTAAAACGGCATGAAAAGAGCGTCGTACTCAGAAAGCGCGCCGCCATAAGTGCGTGTAATCAGGTTTTCCGCTTCAAGGGCTCGGAGATCACGGCGGACGGTCGCCTCTGAAATATGAAACCGGTTGGCCAATTCAACGACGGAGAGATAACCCTCCTTCTTCAAGAGCAAGGCCAAGCGATCTCGACGCGCACTAACTTCAGCTAACGACGACTTCATTCCAGATCCATCCTACTCTATTTATGCTCATTGTCAATCGTAACATATCGAGTTGTGAGTGTACTCGATCACATAATGGTCGCAATCGTGAGATTTACCACCAAGACACCAGGGACACGAGGGGACACCAAGGAAGAAACTGATCTACCAAGAATGGCGTCGACAGAATTCTATCAAACCCTCTTCGGATCTGACTCTCATTACCGTCAACTGACCGTTTACCCCGATCACCGATTACCGACTACCGACTACCGATT
>JAUVSF010000216.1 GCA_030597245.1 Acidobacteriota bacterium | reverse complement strand
GCTGCTGGTCGGTATCTTCTATCCTGAGTACAAATGTCCCACCGTTCTGACGGGCAAAGAGCCAGTTGAACAGCGCAGTTCTAGCCCCGCCGATATGGAGGTGGCCGGTTGGACTTGGTGCAAATCGTACTCTGACAGACATGGTACTAATTCGAAGCAATAAAATAGCAGAAAGACTGGGAACTGGGAACTGGGAACTGGGACAACCACTAAGTCACAAAAGCACTATGGATTCTTGGTGTCCTTTGTGTCTTTGTGGTTAAGATTCCACAGCGCCCAGCTCTTGGCCCCTCTCTTCGTCATTCAAGGGAATGTCTATGAGAATGACAACACTCTGTTGCTGGGCCGTCATGGGAATCCGCTCTTCACCAAACACCAGAGCAGAGTCTCCACCTATCAGCCGGTCATCTTCGAGCCGAACTGCGCCGTCCAAAACGAAAACGTAAACAGATCGGTACAGGACTGTTTCGAAAATAATATTCTCTGAGGGCCGTAACCGCGATAGGTATATTGCACAGTCGTTCGCAAGAACAAGAGCGTCCTCTTGACCCTGCCCCGATGCCAGCGGTAAGAAGTTGAAAAAGCCCCGGTTGGCGTTGAGCCTGACTCCTTCAGGCTCTGGGGGTGTCCCCGACAAATCGGCCGAGAGCCAGATCTCAAGGACTCGATTCTTCTTATGTGCGGAGGGGTTCTTGAATATTAGTTCGGTCTCATCGATGGCAGCGATTCGATAGACATCACCCGCTTCCATTTCATAAAGTGGCCCGCCGGCGTCTCGAATCTCCAGCCTGCCTTCAAGCACGCAGAGAACCAGCTCCGATTGAGGTAACAAATAGGTGACAAACTCAGCTTCAGGTTGTATGAAGGTCTCACCGATTCGTCGCAGCGGACCCAGATTCTGGTCCTCACTCAGAAGTGGCGCCAGGCACGAATAGGTGATACTCAGTTCTGTCTGCAATCTCTTGCGCTGTCGCTTTCGGGCAAATCGGTACATCAGCTACCCACCGTAGACGATCTTCTCGCCGTAGGGATTCATTCTCAAGGCAGTCTTCTTCGCTTCGTTATCCATAACTTTGCCTTTCCCAAGCTGTCTAATCTTACTATGGAAGCTGCGGAAAGACAGGCAAGACGCTAATCCGGGATCAACCACTAAAGCACGAAATCACTATTAAGATCTTCTTGTGCCTTTGTGATTTAGTGGTTCATCCCCAGCCCCTCAAAACAGCCTGCTCAGGGCGACGGCACCACTGTAGGAGACGAGACAGGCGAAAAGAAAAGCACCGACCAGCCCGGAATTTAGGATTATTCCGGCCCGGTGACTTCCCATCAGGTCCTGGCGGTTTACGAGTAAAAGGATGCCGAGAATGACGAGGGGCAAAACGAACACATTGACAATCTGGGTCACGATTTGTGCGACTATCGGCTGGGCACCAAGAATTGGTACCGTCAGGCCGAAACAGCAAGCCACGGCAGCGAGGACCTTGAACAGAGTGGAGTTCGTATCGAGCTCGCCTTTTCTATAGTCAGCAATAAGAAGAGCTGCCACCATCATGATCGGAAAGGTCGAGGAAAGCCCTGCACTAATCAGACCCACCAGGAACAGCGCAACCGCGAACTTACCGACGAGTGGTTCCAGTGTTGTAACCATGTCCAGAACCTTCGTGAGAACTATTCCCTGGGGGTGGAGTATGGCCGCAGCGCAGATCATGATGGAGGCACTGATTAAGAAGATGAGAAGGGCGGAAACGAACGCGTCACGAGATTGGTCGCGAAGGTTCTCCTTGCCCCATCCATGCCCTTTAATGGTCAGAGGGCGAACTACAAAAGTGGGGCCCGCCATGGTGGTGCCGACGAAAGCCGCGAAAAGCAGCCCTATTCCCTCCACCTCGGGAAGGCGGGGAATGAAACCAGCCGCGATCTCCCGCGGGTCCGGCAGAACCATGACTGTAGTAATCAGGAAGCTCACCCCCATCATGGTGACCAGGACGACCAGGATCTTTTCAAAGAAGCTGTAGCGCCCGACGAGAATCAGCAGGTAGAGAAAAATAAGGATCACGACCGCAATTGCGAGGACCGCCCAGTAGTTCTGTTCCCCGAGAGTAGGGAAGAAAAGTCGGGCTGTCTCATAAATCCCGCTTGAGCAGATCCCGACAATTCCGGCATACGAACTCCATTGGGCGACCACGATACCGGCGATAATGAGAATCGCGAGGAGTCCTCCAAGCGGAAGCTGGGTTCGGAAGCTGTGCATTGCAGTTCCGCCGGTTACCACGGCGTAACGGCCGTAGGCTTCCATCACGACCCAGGAAAACAATGCACAAAGGAACAGGTGCCAGAGCAGGCTCAGCCCAACCTCGGAGCCCGATTTCACCATTGTGGTTACGCTCCCTGTTCCGATGGTGTACCCGATCCCGAACAGCCCAGGCCCGAGGGACAGGAGAAGGAGCCAGATACGTCTTGGCATCCGCCCGATTCCTGGGATAAAAGCGCTCTTTCTCTTTTTCAAAAGTCCTTCTTCTTAGCCGGTCGCTAGCTTTGCGATTATTCCACGTGGTGTTTCCAAAAGAAAACCGGGAGCGCCTTTCCTCCTGACGCTTTTTCCCGTGGAAAAGCAGTTCGGTCGATTCGATTAAAGCCTTTCCAGAAGTTCTGACAATTGCGAAGCCTGCATCCTTCTCGAATACTTTGTCTCTGCAGCAAGTCGCCCATTTTGCCCCATCCTCGCTCGCATTCCAGGATCCTTAGAGAGGCGGATGATCGCTTCACGCAAAGCAGACATATTGCCGGGTTCAACGGCCACCCCGGCTTTGGCTTCCTCTACTACCCTTTTAGCCTCTCCGGCGGCCGCGACAATTACGGGTACCCCACAAGCCATTGAGTCGAAAATCTTGCTGGGAATGGCTCCACGCAAATGAGGGGGCATCAACGGTGCCAATGTGACATCAGCAGCATTGATAAACTCAGGTATTCGCTTCATAGGTTGGCTCGGTAGAAACATGATGTTAGAGAGAGCTCTTGCTTCAGAGTCCTTCTGGAGTTTGCGCTTCCTGGGGCCATCGCCTATCAGTACAAACCGGATTTCCGAATGATCTTCTTTCAAGCTCTCGGCTACATTCAACAGAGTATCGAGATCCTGGGCCAGACCATGTAGACCTACGTATAACGTTACGAAGTACTCTTCCAGTTCAAGGTCAGACCTCATACGTCGGCGTGTCCCAGGGTCTTGACGGAACAACTCGGTATTCGCGCCGTTGCGTACTACGGTGATCTTGTCTGCTGATATCCCGCGGTCAACGAAGTGATCGAACATCTCCTGGGCCGTAACAACGATGTGGGAAGCTTGGCGGTAGCACGTTTTCTCCAAAAGGGTAGCCAGTGCTATTAGAAACCGGCTCTTCAATTGTCCCAACGTCACGGCCGACTCCGGCCAAAGATCGCGAACTTCAAGGACGAACGGAATCCGCCGCAGGAAGGCAATTACCAACCCGGCCCAGCCGACGAACAGTGGGGGCGAGGTCGCGTAGACAAGATCAAACGGTCCCCTGGCCTTAAAGGCCCCGGCGAACACGGACATCAGCGAAAAGCTCAAGTAGAAGGCCATCCGACTGGAGAAGCTGCTTGAAGGTGATGCCTTCACCCATGTTCGGATCACCTCGATCCCGTCCATCCTGGTACTTTCGAAGAGCTTCCCTCGGTAATGCGCAGGAACGACTCCAGTTGGATGATTGGGAAACTCGGTCACCATCGTTACTTCGTGACCCGCTCGCAACAAGCCGCAAGCCATCTCATAGGCACGGTTCTGCGTGGCCCCTACTTCAGGTGGGAAGTATTGTGAGATGTAAAGAATACGCAAGAGAGTTACCCGTAACTTTGCGCCAGGATCTCGACAATGCGTTCGGCAGCGTGGCCGTCCCACAGATCGGGAACACTTCCAGTCTTGCCGGCACCCGAAAGAATTTTCACTGTAGCTGAAATGATCCGATCCGGATCTGTACCGACAAGCTCATTGGTGCCTTGTGTAACCGTTTCAGGCCGCTCGGTGTTTGTCCGCAGTGTCAGACACGGAACGCCGAGGAAGGTTGCTTCCTCCTGAATTCCGCCGGAATCCGTGAGTATTAGCCGCGCGTTCATCATTAAGTCCAGGAATTGCAGATATCCAAGGGGCTCCAGAACACGCAGATACGGCGCCTCGTCCAAGATTGGCATGAAGCCAAAGTCTTCAAGGCGATTCCTCGTTCTCGGGTGTACCGGGAAGACCATAGGAATGCGTTTCTGAAGATTGACCAGCGTGTCTACGAGAATGGAGAGAACGCCAGGGTCGTCAACGTTTGAAGGTCGGTGGAGAGTAACAAGTGCATACCCGTCATTCTCCAACCCCAACCGAGCAGGAGTCTTCAGAAACCTGGCGCGCTCACGCTGCGCACAAAGAGAATCGATCATCACATTCCCAACAAAATGGACCTTGTCAGAGGCAACTCCTTCGCTCTGCAGATTTCGGTTGGCTTCCAGTGACGTCGTAAAGAGAAGATCCGAGAGGGAGTCGATGATGATGCGGTTGATTTCTTCGGGCATATTTCGATCGAAGCTGCGCAAGCCAGCCTCCACGTGTGCAAGTGGCGTCCCTCGTTTTGCGGCGGCAATTGCGGCCGCCAGCGTCGAGTCGACGTCTCCGACAACGATCACGGCGTCAGGCTTTGCCTCACTTACAACTCTGTCAAAGCCAACAAGGATGCTTGCGATCCGCTCGGCAGATGATCCAGTTTTGGCTCGGAGTTGGATATCCGGTTCAGGAAGATCCAAGTCCTCCAGAAAGACCTTAGACATCGAGTCACTGTAGTGTTGTCCAGTGTGAACGAGCTTCGCGGTCATGTCTTCCCGACGCGCCAAAGCCTTAACGACCGGTGCAATCTTCATCAGGTTGGGTCGTGCACCAACCACGCAGAGGACTTTCAATTCTCGCTACCCCCAGCAGCCAATTGTTCGTAAAGTGTGACCAACTCTTGCTGAACCGTCTCTGCATTGTACTTGGACACTGCTGCGGCCAGGCCTCGGGAGCCCATGGTCTCACATAACTCAGGTGACGAAAGCCTCTCCACTGCGGCGGCAATTCCGCCGGGAGTTGCTTCGTCGAGCAGAATGCCGCAGCCGGTCTCTCGGATCAGTCGGCCCAGGTCACCTATGTCAGTAGCGATGACAGGTTTGCCGCTAGCCATTGCCTGAGCCAGTGTATTGGGGGCATTGTATGCAGCACTCGCGTCATCGAGTCTCAGTCCATAGTAGATGATGTCAGCGGCATGAAAGTAAAGCGAGAGTTGATCGACAGGAAGCCAGCCGTGATAGTAAGCGTTGCGATACCGAGAGACAGATGCCTCCACTCGAGGTCGTTGGTGGCCATCTCCCCACAGATGGAACTCAACATCAGGCAAGAGATCGGCAGCTTCAATAAATGGCATCAAAGCTCGATTCCGCGAGAAACCTCCAATATAAGCTACGAGAACCGTCCTCGGTGATACCCCGAGTTCTTCTCTCGCCCTCATCAGGCGGGCCTTGTCAATCGCTTTGAACTCGTTCAAGCACGGGTAGTTACCCAACGTTACAACGGACCTCAGCCCACCCGCAATCAACTCATCGCGCAGGGTAGTACTGGCAGTGATTATCAGATCGGCCTTCCGGCTCAATTTGCGTTCAAGCTGCCGGAGCCCTGTGACAAGGATGCCCGGCAAGTAGGCCCTCATCAGTTCTGGGTAGTTCTCATGGGAGTCGTAAATCAAATGGCAACCGAGTCTGTTCTTGAGGACGCAACCCGCGTATAGGGTATCCAAATCATGACAATGAACCGCCACGGGTCGCAGTGACTCCCCCAGTTGAATCGCTCTTTTCAGAAAACGAGGAAGATAAAACAACTGTCTCCAACCTAACCCATGGCTTGATCTTACGTCCTGAATTCGTATCACCTCAATACCATCGTGCAACTCAGAAGAGGATAGTTCTGCTGCCCTGTCCCAACAGATCAGCGTGACCCTAAAACCAGCCTGAACTAGTCCATCGGTCTCCCTCTTCACTCTGGGGTCAGGGCGAAGGGCGTTGGACAGGAGCATGACAACGTGAGCTCGACTCAAGCGGATCCTCCTGAGGTAACAAGTCGGTTGAATTCCTCAGCCAACCTGCGCGTAATCTTGCGACGTTGATATTGGTGGATCACCTTCCAATTTGGATTCCAAGCGCTGTTCCCGTCCTTCCATTGGAGGTAGAGTCGCTCAATCGCGTTGGCAATCTCGGTTTTATCTCCGCTGACGGCTACTCCAGTCCTCGTCTCCTCGATGAGTTGGTGAGCAACGCCCGTTCTCGGTACTATGGCCAGGATAGGGCGGTTGGCAGCCAGAAACTCGTAGATTTTCCCGCTGTAATTTCCTCGGTTTCGTGCTGAAGTATCGAGAATCAGTAGAAAAGCGTTCGTGACTTGTCGAAAACGTTCCAACTCTCGATGCGGTACGTAATCGTGGGTCTCAAAGGGCGTTCTGGAGGGAACATACTTTCGTGCATTCTTGCCGACGAAGACTATTCGTAACTGGGAAGTTGGAATCCGCCTCCGGCTGAGTAGGTCCTCGACCGCTTCGAGCAACTGAAAGGGGCGCCGATTTCGGTAGAATGAGCCAAGATGAGTAAGGGTGAATTTCTCTAAATCCTCTGGGAACGGCAAAGGCCTGACGTCGGCCTCATCATACCCATTTGGCAGTAAAACGAACTTCCCCGCCTCTCTGCCCAGGTTGGCTTGCAGGTCATCGAGCCATGGCTGTGAAACACAGGCGACTCGATTTGCTTTTGCCAGTACTCTACGCTCGAGCATACGATTAATCGCTCGATAGCCCGGCAGGTAAGGTAACACCAGATTCTTGCTCCAGGGGTCTCTAAAATCGGCAAACCATGGTATCCGGTAACGAGAAGTTGCCCATAATCCCAGCACGTGGCTACTGTAAGGACCCGAAGTCGTGTAGATCAATTCTGGATGCTTCTCACAGATGATCCTTTCAAGCGGTCTCCTGGCATTCAGAGCCCATAGCAGATCGGCGTCAGGGACCTGTAAGAGCAGGTTCAAAAGGCTTAGCGGTTTGCCGAGTTTCCAATTTTCACTCCGGGCCTGTAGTCGACGGATGGAAGGAGCGGACACCCTGTGAAGTTCTGTTCCGCGTGGGATTTCTTCTAGCAGAGTCGCGTCTCGAATTCCTCCAGAATCAACAGATGAGGTGAGTACGGTAGGGCGCCAGCCGAATTCTGGAAGATACTTTACAAACTTCAGTGAACGCTGAACGCCTCCGCCCCCGTGCGGTGGGAAGTTGTAAGCCACGAAAACGGCATCTCGGTAAGCTTGCATCTCTGGTATCAAGCCGCTCCGGCTGCTCTTGGTTAGGAGCCTTGAAGGGTCCTTCCTGCTAACCGCGAAAAATAGGCTCTTCGATCCGCCGAAGAGCAGTACCTGCAATCGCACGAATAGTCTGGTGGAATCCCCTTCTCCACAGCATCACGAAGGACCTTGCTCTTGAATAGAATACAGGAAGGCCGTTCCGGAAAGTAGCGATACGGATAAAGGCGAATGCCTGGTTCGTACTCCTCACGATGTGCGTCGTGCAGAAAGACCCTGCCGTTGGGGTGGACGAGGTCAAATACGCTTTTCATTATCGAGACCCTGTCGCCCGCATCTATGAAGATCAATGAGAAACGATGATTGAATCCCAATTCATTTATAGCCTCGTTAGGCTGTCCGTTACAGAGTCGTAAGCGGTTCGAGTCAAATCGTCTTCTTCATCTCAAGTACCAGAGGCACTTAGCCTCGATTGCAATT
>JAUVSF010000409.1 GCA_030597245.1 Acidobacteriota bacterium | reverse complement strand
GCGAGGCCGTTCAAAATCCTTTGGAACTAATGATTTCCGATGACCAACTGGCTGACCTGACTCGGGCCGGAATCGTGACACTCGTTTCGAAACTCAATACAGACTCAGCCGCCCTCCTGTCCGCCCCAACAGTGCACCTGCCCGAGAGATACGGCGACGAAGAAGAGACCCGGCAGGCCAGACTGAGGGCAATACTCCCTTATCAGTTTTTTGTAAGCCGGATGGCGGTTTGTGCACAGCAGATTACAGGAGCCATCAGCCCCGGTTTGCCACCTGATACGGTCAGTGCTCTGGTCAAAAAGGTTTTGGTGGAGTTTGTGCCCGGCAAAAGGAATGCTGAGGCAGTCGAAGTCGAGGTCGTGGATAGCAAGCGGCTTCCCGATAGCTATGACGTGGCCTTAACGCTGCGGCCGGAACGGGCTGGATGGAACCTTCCCCCGGTTAGGCTGCAGCTTCGAGTTAGCAAATAGTCGGCAAACAGCCTCCTTCACAACCGATGGGGGCTTGTTGTTTAGAAGCGGGCTGAGTCGCGGATCCTCAGTGGATCCCTTTTGGAGGTTGACGATGATCTTCAAGGAAAGAAAAGAATTCACTTTTGTCTCGAAGGCGCTATCTGAAGACACCTTTTCTGTTGTGAAGTTTAGAGGGGTCGAAGCGATATCCAGACCGTACGAGTTCGACGTTACTCTGGCTTCTGAGGATCCTGAGATTGATCTGAAGGCCGTCCTCCAAAACCCTGCCACGCTGACCATAGAGCATGGTGATGAGGAACTGCCGTTCCACGGGGTACTGGCGCAGTTTGAGCAGCTTCACGAGGTGAAACAGCATGTATTCTACCGCGCCATCCTGGTCCCAAAGCTCTGGAGCGCCGGTCTCTACCACGAAAACCAGCTTTTCCTGAACAAGACGGTTCCTCAGATCATCGAAGAGATTCTCAAACAGGCGGGGCTGACAGGTCTGGACTACGAGTTGAAGCTCACGCGAGGCTACCCGAGCTGGGAGTACATCTGCCAGTACCGGGAAACCGATCTCGATTTCATATCCCGTTGGATGGAACGAGAAGGGATTTACTACTTCTTTGAGCAGACCGACCAGGGTGCGAAAATGGTGATCACGGATAGTTCTTCGGCCCACCAGGATATTAAGGGCGAGAAGATGGTTCCCTACTCTCCTCCGTCCGGCCTCATCCCCTCAGAGGAAGAGATCGTCAAAGAGTTCGTCTGCCGCCAGAACATGCTTCCCGCAAAGGTCATTTTGAAGGACTACAACTACCGCAAGCCCGGTCTCGAGGTCAAAGCGGAGGCCGAGGTCGATTCCAATGGGCGCGGAGAAGTCTATATCTACGGAGAACACTTCAAAGACCCCGGACAGGGAAACGAACTAGCAAAAATCAGGGCGGAGGAACTTCTCTGTCGGGAGAGAGTGTTCTGCGGTGAAGCAACGGCCCCGGCCTTCTCGCCGGGTTTCATATTCGAGTTGACCGGGCACTATCGAGATGAGTGCGATCAGCGATACCTTATAACCGAGGTCATACATGGAGGCAGTCGGGCCGAGGATCTCCTGGCCGGCCTGGGTGAAAAACCGGCAGAGGGAGAGGAGGAGGCGAGCTACACGAATCGTTTCGTCTGCCTCCCTGCCGACGTGCAGTTCCGCCCGGAGCGGAAGACTCCGAGACCGAAGTTTTACGGCACCATGAATGCCATCGTGGATGCGGCCGGTGATGGTCAGTTTGCCGAACTCGATGGCCAGGGACGCTACAAGGTGATCCTGCCCCTGGATCTGAGCGGCAGAAGCGGAGGTAAAGCTTCTCGCTATGTCCGCATGGCCCAGCCCTATTCTGGCTTTGCAGCTACCGACGGCATAAAGGGCCCGTCCGGAATGCACTTTCCTTTACACAAAGGCGCCGAGGTCCTGCTGACTTTCGTAGACGGTGACCCGGACCGCCCCATCATTTCCAGCTCGATTCCCAATCCTGAGACCATCAGCCCGGTCACTCGCGAAAATCACACCAAGAGCGTCATCCGCGACAACTATGGCAATGAACTCATCTTCGACTCCACACCTGGCGATGAACATATCCGCCTGCACAGTCCTCATCACAATTCACGGTTGGAACTAGGTAGGAGTTGGGGAGGAGTCACCACCTCGGATCATTTCGATTTCAAGGGAGGAAACACGGTAGAACTTGGCCTGGGCAACAAGTTCGAAGGCTTCTTGGGGAACTCTGCCGAGATTACTGCGGGTATGCAGTTCGAAGGGAAAGTTGGCCTGAGTTATGAACTGGAACTCGCTAGTAAGTATGGTCTCCTGATAGGTACCGATGCAGCGTTGCATATCGGGCCGAAGTTCGAATACCACTGTGGCCCAAAAAGAGAAAAAGAAGAGCAAGACCACGTCGTCAGCGCAGATGGTGACGCCATACTCAGCGCCGGCAAGACAGTGAACCTGGTCGGAGGCGCGGCAGATCTTGAAGAAGGGACCTGCTCGATTCTAGAGGCGAAAGAAGACCTCATTTGCCTGTCCGTTGGGAACAACAAGAACCCGGTTAAGAGCAGTGACGCTGAAGAAGCACGGATCGCCTTTATTGCAGGGTCCTTAGTGACTGGTGCTATAGCGGCTGTGATGGCCGGAATGACAGCATTGGTCATAGAAAAAACCGATACCGTTGAAGGCCAGGCTCTCGCGGCCGGGATTAGCGGCCTGACCGTCCCAATGGAAGCACTCTCCATAATCACCAATGTGGCCCTCCTCGCGTTTGTTGCAAAGAAAGGCTTTGGGGACGATGACGTGAACCCCGTCAGTCATTTCGACGAGCCCGAAAGGGACGTCGTGGAATCCTTCATTAAGCTAACAAATGAAGGGAAAATTACGCTTGGAGTTGGGGAGCAAGAGTTGAAGAAGGCAGATGCCAGAATAGAGCTCGACAAGGGTGGTCAATTCCTCTGGCTTGATACCGGCAAGACATATATACACATGGAAAAAGACGCAACTCTCTGGGTTAAGTCTGCGAAGAGACTGGATCTGAAGGCTGAAAAAGCGGTCGGTATTAAAGGCCGTGGTGTCAGCATTGATGGTTCTCATCAGATTGAGTTCAAGGCTAAAAAAGTCAGTGCCACAAAGGGAATCTTCGAAACAAAGAACATCAAAGACCTGGGTTGATAACTACCTGAGACAGATCCGCAGGCGTGGCGATAGCTAAGAGTTTTGTCTTTTCCGGAGGTAGACATTGGAAGTAATAAACCAGACTGCATATAGCTTTGCTCCAATCTCCGGCAGACTTCCATTTCCCGGTCATTCACTGACTCTACTCGTCAAGGGTACGTTCGCTTTAGCTCCTGGAGGAAGGGCCGAACCATCCAAGCAGCAGTTCTTTCCGACCGGTGATGAGTACCACCCGGACGACGGCGAGATGTCCGGAAGCACTCGGTACGAGTCGGATTTCGCCTGGTTCAAGCCTCGCTCAGATCTTCTTCTAGCCGGTAAATGCCATACGCCAGGCGGAGATCCCGGACCGGCGTGCCAGGCAACCTTCCAAGTGGGACCTCACTCCAAGTCGCTGGCTGTGTTCGGAAATCGCTACTGGAAACGGAACGTTCTGGGAATGTGGACTTTGACAGACCCCGAACCATTTACGCAGATGGACCTGCGCTACAAGTACAGCTTCGGTGGTTCTGGATACGACAGGAACCCAGTTGGGAAGGGCCTCGGAAAGGTAGAGGACGAGACAGGTCGGAAGGTACGGCCGGCGCCCAACATCGAAGACCCGAAGGCATTGGTCGATTCTCCCAGAAGTCGTCCAGAGCCTGCCGGATTCGGGCCGTTGAGCCGAACGTGGGAGCAGCGGCGCCACAAGATGGGGACGTACAAGGGTAAATACCTGAAAGAAAGATGGCCCTGGTTCCCCGAAGATTTCGACTGGACCTGTTTCAACGCAGCCCCACCGGAAATGCAGGTCAACGGCTATCTCCGTGGTGATGAAGCACTGTACTTCGAGAACTTGCACCCCGAGCATCCCAACTACCACTGTCAGTTGCCCGGCATAAGGGTTAGATGTTTTGTCGAAAAACTCACCGAGTCTTGTGAGCAAGATACGGCCTTTGAGGAAGTCGTCATGAACCTGGACACGCTCTGGGTGGACATGGAGGCCGAACAGTTGGTGCTGGTCTGGCGCGGTTGGACTGACGTGCTCTCGGAGGAGTACGAAGAGATCCAGCACACCTTCATCCTGTCTGAGTCTCTGGATCAACCCTCCCAGTCAGTCGAAGAGTGTCAGAATCTCTATGCTAAGGCTCTGGCGCAGTATGAACAGAGCTGGGGATCCGGCCCTGAAGAAGCCGAGCCAGTCCCCGAGCCCGCTGCGTTGCAGGAAAGTGAGTCTGCAGAAGAGCTAACAGGGGACCCAGCCGCTCCAAGCGATAAGGAAACCGCAGAAAAGACAGAAAGCAAGAAGAGGGAGCTGAGAAAGAGGCTCGAAAAACAGAGCTCGGCTCTACTGGCGCAGCTCGGCATTAACCTTGACAATCTTCCTCCGGAAATGCTGAAGAAGACTAGAGACCAACAAAGCAGAATTGTCGATCAGCTTACCGATCCCCAGAAGTCCAGAGAACGCGAGAAACAGCGACTTGAGTCCCAGCTCAAAGGCGATATGGACAAGATGGGTGTCGATATCGAGAATCTCCCTCCCCTAAGTGAGAAAGCAAAAGCGGAACAGGCCCGCCTTCTGAAGGAATTGGGCCTTACGAACAACCTGATGCGAGACCCTGCGTTCTCTCGGACCTGGACGATGCTGGCTGCTCTGATGCCAAACATGGGAATCGATC
>JAUVSF010000016.1 GCA_030597245.1 Acidobacteriota bacterium | reverse complement strand
TGGGTAACGAGGCGTCAGCTTGAATAGAAGTCGGAGGCGAAGCCGTTGTCGCAGCTGCCACGCCGAGCCAGGAGAAGGCGACTGCCATCATGAAAAACCGGTACCCGGCGTGAATCATGACTTAATTATAGCTTGCTTCATAAGCAGGCTGGCTACTGCCGTCATCCGGCTAACTCTCGAAACCCGCACTTGGTCACGTGATGCGCACGGCCTTGCGGCTTCGCTCTCCGAGCCACGCCGTCACAAGGAAAGGCCGCGCCTCCGACTCTGGTTGAAAAAGGAAGGCGTCGGCAATCATTCGGAGGCGGGTGCTTTAGCTCCCGCGCATCTCTGGAAGCTGATGAATTGCCTCCGTGAGGTTCTTCGGCTGCGGATTCGCGACCAGGACACCAGGAGCACCAGGAACTAATGGGTTTTTCCGGGTTTATTCTGTTCACCGGATATATAATAGGGATAGACGCAGCCAGGCTGCAGGAAATCCTCACATGTTGCGACGAGCTTTTTGCTTTTTACTACTAGCCGCTTCGTCCGGCCAGATCTGTTTTCTTTACGGGGAGGACCCGCGAGGCCTCTCGGGTGAGCACCGGAAATGGCTTGAAGAAGAAGTACCCTACATTATTGCCGACCAGGAGCGCAAAGAGTTCTCGAGTTTGACCTCTGCTTCCGAGCGGGGTGCATTCATAGAGGAGTTCTGGAGGTTGCGGGATCCTGATCCGAGAACTGAAGAAAACGAGTATCGTTCTGAACACAACGAAAGACTCCGCTACGCCAACGAACGCTTCTACGACGGAATCCCGGGTTGGAAAAGTGAACGGGGCCGTATCTACATCAAGCACGGCCCTCCGGATGATACGAGCTTTGTTTTTGGGGGGGATCATCTCAGGATAGCGATCCCGAATGCAACCGAGGTTCTCACTGAGGGAGCGGCCGACACCCGGGGAATGTATCCGATCGAATTCCAACGGCCGGAAGCTGAGCTTTGGGTCTATCGATATCTGCCCGGAGCGCAATCGACCACCGGTAATTTCCAAGTAATTTTCGCGCGAGTAGACCCAAACAGGTTGAAATATCTCTATCAGGTGATTCGAAAAGCCGGGGCCGGATTCAACCAACCGTATCCGGCGAGGGTTGCTCGAGACAGCGCGATACTCAATTTCTTGCGGGGGCACTATGTTGGTGGGCCATACCGCATCCTCTTTGCCGGCGAATACCGGTATCCTGATCTCGATACCTTCTATCAGGGTGTCTTCCGTCCCTCACAGGTCCCCTCGCTTGATTTGCTCGGCCTGAACCAGGCAATCCGCGATTTGGAGCGTTCTCCCGGTGAAGTGGTCATGGAAAGACTCAAGCGCAGACGTCGTTTGAAAGAGATCGTGCGTTCCCGGGTCGTGTACGAGAGCTTTGACATGACGCTTCAGTCGGGAACGATACGGAGTAACTCCAAATCAGTCATGCTGCCGATTACGATTGGAGTTGCCCCCGAATACCAGGGCGACACGCTGGAGGTGGTTTTTGAGTTGGTACGCAACGGAATTGTGGTGGCGCACGCGGTCGATATAGTGGAGCTGAAGCCGCGCGGACGTCCGGCCAACGGGAAAGTTACTGGAGCGTTTCTTTACCAGACCAGGCTTGCCGCCCGGCCAGGGAGCTATGAACTGCTGGTCTATGGCTCGCTGAAAGATCGTGCGGCGGTCACATTCCTGCAGAGGAAAGTGGATCTCCCTGATTACTCAGGACAGAATCTGAAGATAAGTGACCTGCTGCTGTTTGATCGCGTTCTGGCCAGGGACCAGTTCTACAGGTTGGAACATTCGGCTTCTCTGAACCTGCTGGGTGGTTCGAAACCGATCCGGCTAAAGGAGAAAGTCTTGATCCCTGCTTCAGACGCTCGTTTCCGGAGGCGAGAGACTTTGACCATGTTCTTTGAAGTCTATAATCCGGGAGTTGTTGAGGAGACTCAGGAACCGTCGCTGGAACTCACTTGCAGTCTTAAGAAGGGAGGACATCCAGTTGCCTGGTTGCCGGCCCAATCGCTCGACTATCTGACTGACTTTGAAGCCCTTGACTCGGGTCTCAGGCAGACCTCGTATGGGCTGTCAATATCTCTGCGCTCGCTTGATCCGGGCGACTATGCATTTGAAGTTGAAGTGTTTGACGAGATTCTGAAACAAAAAGTGGCCAGGGAGGTTTCTTTCACTGTCTATTAGTTCGGAGCACTTGTAAGCTCATTGCCCAGGTCACAGAGGGCACAAAGCATGGACGGTTCAACCGGAAGACAAAGGTAGAATGAGGGACAGCCTAACGAGTTCATCGGGTAGAACGGGGGTGACGTGAGAATCTGTCCGGGCGTTGCGATTCTGACTTTTGCTGGTTGTCTGTTTTCCAATCCGGTTTCCAGTGAACCTGCCAAACCCGACTCCAAGAAGTGGCTCAACGAAGAAGTCGTTTGGATTATCTCCGACGCTGAGAAGAAAGAATTCAAGGATCTAAAAAGTCGTCAAGCCCGTGAGGACTTTGTCTCTCAGTTTTGGCGGAGGCGAGATCCGACTCCATCAAGCGAGCGCAACGAATACAAAGTAGAACACTATCGTCGGCTATTATTCGCGACCCAGATGTTTGGAGAAGGAGTCCCGGGCTGGAAAGCAGACCGGGGAAGGATTTACATCCTCCATGGCCCGCCCGATTCCCAGAGCTTTTACCGCTCGCGCTCTGAGATAAGCCCTCTGAGGGAGGTTCCTTATACAGGACGGAATCCAAATACGATCGTCTGGACCTATCATCAGTTTCCGACCGCCAGGTACTACCGCGGTGAGATGCGACTGGTCTTTCAGCCGAGCTCAGGTCTCGGCAGACAGAACTTTGCGCTCAGTGAGTCGCTCACTGCCCAGCAGAAGGCCAGTCAACTCTCCGAGATGTTCTCGCCCCCTTTGACCTCGAATTCGCTGGAGGCAGACATCCGCTACAAGCTGGTAATGGCTGGACCGCCCAGTGTGGTCAACGCCTCGGGTGCCGAACTTCCGACCGCCGGGATCGGTGATCAGGGGCGCTACATCGACGACCTGTTTCGTTCTCCGGGCGAACTGTTGGAAGAACGGAAGGCCGAAACGGTCCGAAGGGAGAAGGTCCGACAGGAGTTGAATGAGTCTGTAGCTGCACAGGTTTCGTTTGGCCAGGTACCTTTCGAACTGAACCAGCAAGCGTTTCACCGTGATGGACACGAGTGGTTGGTGCCGATAAACGCGGTCATCTCTCCGGACGAACTAAGCTCCGAGAAATTGGACATTTATGCTGCGATTTACGACGCGCAAGGGGACCTGTTCGATGAGTTCATTGATTCGGTTGACTATAGCCACGGTGTGCCTGCGTTTCGTGAAGGAGAAAGTCTCCGGTACCAGAACTCCTTTTCAGTTCCTTCTGGCGAGTACACACTGAAGGTTGTGCTCCGCGAAGTCCCCTCGAATCGCGCGGGCCTAAGGGAAGTCACGCTCGAGCTCAAGGATGTTCCGCCCGACCAGATCACACTTGGATCCTGTTTGCTCACGAATCGCGTGGAAGTTCTTCCCGATTTGGGAAGCGAGGGAGAATCGACATCTGTCACTGAGCCCGGGAACGCTGTCGTTTTTAACCGGTTGCGTCTGCTGCCAAACCCCGCGCGGAGATTTAGTAACCAGGATTATATTTTCCTTTATTTTCAGACTTGGGTTCCCAGTGGGGTAGGAGAGGTCTCAATAACGACGAAGTTCATCAAGGATGGTGGGATCTTCAGTCGACTGAACCCGAGACAGCTTGATGTTGGGGAGAGTCCCGTTCTGGAATATGGGACTGCGATTCCTCTTCGTGAGTTTCCGGCCGGTGAGTATACCCTTCAGATCCAGGCCCTTGACCACAGGGCCAAGAAGTTCGATACGCTTCGGACGGCTTTTACGGTGTATGAGGTTCCTCAGCAACCGGATTCACCACCAAGACACTTAGGGAATGACAAGTGACAAATGTCAAATGTTGAGCTCGTCAGTTTTCATTTGCCACTTGTCATTCGACATTTGACATTTCCTAGATTCTCGCCTGGTAGGTGTACAGTTGATAGTAGCGTCCTTCCTCTCGGATAAGGCTTTCATGGCTACCCCGTTCAACAATCTGTCCCTCTTCAATCACCAGGATCTGATCCGCTTGCCGGATGGTGCTGAGCCGATGAGCGATCACCAGAGTCGTGTGTCCTCTCATAAGCGATTTAAGGCTTTGCTGGATATACAGTTCACTTTCCGTGTCAAGGTTCGAAGTCGCTTCGTCGAGAATGAGTATTCTGGGATCTGCCAAAAGAGCGCGGGCGATTGCCACACGCTGGCGCTGTCCTCCCGAGAGTTTGACTCCGCGCTCGCCGATAAGCGTGTCAAGACCCTTTTCCAGACGTTCGGTAAACTCTTTGACGTGGGCCCCCTCAATTGCAGCGAGCAGTTCACTTTCCGCCGCCTCAGGCTTTCCAAACAGAATGTTTTCCCGAATTGTTCCTTCGAAGAGGAAGTTGTCCTGTAACACTACCCCAAGCCGGCTGCGATAACTCTCCAAGGTGATCTCCGACAAGTCAAAACCGTCAATTCGGACGAGCCCTTGGGTCGGATTAAGAAAGGACGCGGCCAGCCCGGCAATAGTAGTCTTGCCTGAACCTGAACTGCCGACCAGGGCGGTGACCGTGCCGGCCGCTGCCGTGAAGCTAACGTTGTAGAGGACTGGCACATTCTCATCGTATGAAAACGAGACATCTTCAAACTCGATATCTCCGTCGATTCGAGGTAACACCCGATAACGGGAGGTATCGTCGAGTTCTCGTTCGGTCCTCAGGAGTTCTTCGGTTCTGTCAAGTCCGGCAAAAGCCTCGGTCATCTGACTGCCGATATTGCTCATCTGAACCACGGGAGCAATCAGAAAGCCGAGGTAGAGCGTAAAGGCAAAAAAGTCTCCAAGGGTCATTTCGCCAGTGACGATTTTTGACCCACCGACCCCCATGATGGCAACAACCGCAAGGCCCAGTAACAAGGTGGCAGCACTGGTCACTATAGCGGTCGCGGTAAGGGACTTCTTGACATTCTGAAAAAGGCGCTCTACGCCGCGCTCGAAAACCCCGATTTCGTGGTTCTCGGCATTGAAGCCTTTGATGACGCGGATCCCATTCAATGATTCGGTCAGCCTGCCTGTCACGTCGGCGTTGATCTTGCCCCGTTCTCGGAAAACGGGGCGGATATATCCAAAGGCTTTGAGGGAAATTACCCCGAACAAGGCCAATGGCACCAGTACGTAGAGTGTGAGAGTCGCATTGATTTGGAGGAGTAGTGCGAACGCGAGCACTGCCGTCAAAACACCGCCGAAGAGCTGTACCAGCCCGGTTCCGACCAGATTACGAACGCCTTCGACATCAGTCATGATTCGAGAAACCAACTCACCCGATTTGGTATTGTCGAAGTAGCGAATGGGTAAATAGATGACGTGTTGCTGAACCTTTGCTCGAAGCTGTGAAATCAGATGCTGGGCTTCGACGCTGAGTAGCCTGGTTAGGAAGAAAGAAGTAACCGCCTGGAGAGCCACGGCTAAAGCCACGACCAGGAGTATCAACTTCAGAAGTGCCAAATCCCCTTTTGCTATCGCATTGTCGATGACAAACTTGCTCGACCCGGGAAGCACCAACCCCGACAGCCGGTTGATGATAATCAGGATCAGGCCCAGAAAGACGAGTCTCCTCCTTGGCCAGATGATGCTTTTGAACGCATAGCGCACAGTGGCTAGCGAGGGTTTCTGTGATTTTCTTGACTTCATAATTGGAAAACGATCTGTTTGGTCCGATGGATCTCTGAGTTTACAGCTCCTTCAAGATGTCCGGGTGAGAAGAGGATACCAGAGCAGATCCTGTGGCGTTGAGAGATTGAGTTGTCTTGCGGCCGGAACACACCGGGCCGCTCTGGGAGGCGGTGATCGGTAATCAGTAATCGGGGATAGTGGTACGGATTCGGAGGCAGGTGCTTCAGCTCCTGCGCATCTCTGGAAGCTGATAAATCGTCCCCACATGTTCGTCAGCGGTGGGATTTACCACCAAGGTCACCAGGCAAACACGTGGTCTGCTCACCCAGTTTACCGATAACCGATAACCGATAACCGGTTCGTCGTTCGTCGTTCAAGCCCCCAGCTCCCAGTCCCATCAAACATTCCGCGTCGCAATCGCGGGAGGAATCCTGGCTCCTTTCCAAGCCGGGAACAATGCTGATAACAAACCGACGGCCCACATCAGGAGCGCACCGTATACGAGCAGCATCCAGTCGAGGGCTGCGCCGCTGACCAGGGTGACAAGCAGGTAATTCAAGAGCAAGGTGAGTCCGAGCCCGAGAACCAGGCCGGATGAGATGATAATCCAGTTCTCAGCCAGGAAATAGCAGACTATGTCGAACTGACGGGCTCCCAGGGCCCTTCTGGTTCCAATCGTGTGGGTACGTTCCGTCACGGAAAAGGAAGTCATTCCTACGATGCCAATTGAAGTAACAAAGACCAGCAGAGCGATGACGGCTCCCAGCATTTTGATAATTGCAGTGTTCGCTTCGAAGGTCTCAGCCTTGATATCGGCTAACGTTTCAACGCGCACGTTTCGCCCGTCATTGGCGGCCAGGAGAGGCTCTTCGATCATAGGAAACACAGTCTCTACCTGTTCTGGTTCTGTGCGAACCAGGTATCGCGTGCCCGAGTTGAACCCGCCAGGTCCGTCAGGGACTATCATAACGTGAGTGACGTAGGTCCAGCCCGGCCAAAATCCGTGCATGTGCTCGATAATTCCAACGATGGTGTGGGGATTCTCTGCCGTCCGCCCCTGCAATTGCTGACCGAGGGCATTTCCGTCAGGGAACAGGCGATCGGCGTAGGCTCTTGTGATCAATACATTCTTGGAGTCGGCGTCGGTAATGTCCTCCGGAAGCAGATCTCGTCCGTTGCTCAGTTGAACTCCGAGGGTACTCACAAGGTTGATGCCGCCGACAAGGGATGCGGTAGCCAGGGTGTTGATTTTCGAACCCAGAGGCTTATAGCCGGAAGAATTTCCGGAACCACTGAGTGGTATGTGGTTAACCGCTTCTGCAGACACGACCCCGGGTAGCGCGTTCAAGAGTCTGACATCGGCCTTTCGACTGTTGTCCAGATACTCGTCGTTCTTGAAATCCTCCGAGAAGGGCAGGCTGCGGACTACGATGATGTTGGCTTCATCGATCCCCGTGGGCTCATCCATTTGACGCTGCATGTCCTGCATCATGTTGACGCAGTTGACAGCGATGGCTAACGTCAAAGCCACCTCGATAGCGATCAGTATAAATCTTGTCTTGTTCCGGAGTAGAGTTCGCAAGATAGGTCCGAATTCCATTTCAGTCCTCTCACTGTTCTTTCAAGTACGTGGCCGGCGGAATAGAACAAATACGCCAGGCCGGATACAGTCCTGCAATCAGGCCGGCCACAAGGGAGAGCAGGATTGCCTGCAAGAGCATATGGGTGTCGAGCGCGAATTCAAACGTCTCGCCGGCAAAGAGACTGTTAACCGCCCTGAGTCCCAGGACGGCAACCAGGATTCCAAGGAAGCCTCCGAAGATGCCGATGGTTTCGCACTCGATAATATGCTGGACGAAGACGGAGAGTCGGCTTGCACCCAGTGCTCGCCTGACACTGACTTCGGGAGCCCGTGTCAGGAACTTGCCCAGTAGAATCCCAATGAGGTTCAGGGCACAGACCACAAGGAACAGCAGCGAGATAATCATTAAGCTGGTCGCTTCCTCAGGCACAACTTCTCGATCGTCGAGCCATTCCATGACGTTGAGGAGCTTGTTGTTGTTGGGTCGCTGCATCCGGCCCAGCTCCCTCTGACTGTCTGTGTAGGAATTGAGAAAGCTCATGTAAGCGCCCTTTTGATCCGGAGAGTCAAGCTGCACCCACATCTGGATCCAAATTGCTTCAGAGGCCAGGTACTGGTCAAAATCGCTCCAGTCAAAGTCCTTCCAGTTCGAAGTGTTCCCAGCACTCCGGATCTCGAGAGGGCGAAAATGTTCAAAAGGCATGTAGATGTTTTCAGGTTTCTCGAAAGCTCCATTGTGTGGGTCGTAGTACTTTGGAAACGGGCGCCACTGCTTTAGGACCCCGACCACGTTAAACTCCCGATCTTCTACACGTACCATTCTTCCCAGGCTGTTTTCACCCCCGAAGAGCTTTTGATTTGTTTCGTGGTCCAGCACGACTACCGCTTCCGGGCCTGAGTCGGAATTCCGGTCCCAGCCCGAGCCATACTCGAAAGGCGGGTCAAAGAGCTGGAAAAAGTCTGCAAAACACATCCGTGAGAGCGCCTTGTAGGGACGGCCGATTTCCGGGTCAGGATGGATAAACACTGAGGTCTTGAAACTACCGCCATGGAAGGTGGGAATATCCGATTCCATGATTCCAACCATGTCTCGATATGTTATCTGGCTGGGAGTTGATGACGGGTCGTCGTCATTCCAGGGTCGATTGGGATCCCAGTTATCAATCTTGACGTAGAACAGAGATTCGCTCTTCTCGGGAGCCGGGTTCATTGAAAAGATATGGAAGGCAGTGACGAAAACTGTTGACACTCCAATTCCAAGAGCGATCCCGCCGACCATAAGTCCCGAGAGTACCGGGTTCCGCTTGAGACTTTTCAGAGCCATGCGCAGGTTATATAAGACCATGAGCTCCCCCTATCTCTGGGACTTGACACCAGCAAATCCGGCCACGCTCCTGATGGGGGCCGGAGTCTCAGTAGGGTTCTCAACTACTTTGCCGTCAAGGAGGTTGACACGTCGTTTCGCCCGGTCGGCGATTGACTGGTCGTGAGTTACCATCACAATCGTGCAACCCTCCTGGTTGATTCTGCTCAGGAGTTCCATGATCTCCGCCGCCATCTGGGAGTCGAGATTTCCAGTTGGCTCGTCAGCAAGTATAAGCTTGGGCTCACCGACCAAAGCTCGAGCAACAGCAACGCGCTGCTGCTGTCCGCCCGAAAGCTGGGAAGGAAGGTGTTTTTTTCGAGCATCCAGGCCCACGGTATGCAGGGCTTGCAGGATGGAAGCACGGCGGTCTTTCGAACTCATTCTCCGATAACGCAGCGGGACATCAATATTGTCGTACACGTCCAGATCAGGGATCAGGTTGAAGCTTTGAAAGATGAAGCCGATCTTCTGGTTTCGAATCCGAGACATTTGAGAGTCACTGAGTCTTGAGACGTCTTGACCGTCGAGGTGATAGGTTCCGGCCTCGAAGGTGTCAAGCAGCCCGGCGACGTTGAGAAAAGTGGTTTTTCCACAACCCGAAGGCCCCATAATGGCCGCGAATTCGCCGGCACTCACTTGGATGTCGATCGAGTTAAGTGCATGGGTCTCAACTGTGTCCGTGCGATAGACCTTTGTCACTTGCTTCATGTTCAGCATTACCCTGAACTCCTTTCGAGAGTTTTTGCAGAGTCTTCAGTCCCTGAGAAGAATTGTCTGTGCTCCCTCATATCTGGTTAGATCAGTGAGGATCACCTGGTCGCCGGGTTCCAGCCCGGATTGGATCTCCACCTCGGTCACGCTGACCGATCCAATTCGTATCGGCACCAAACGCGCCATGTTTCCTTCCACCCTATAAGCTTGACGTCCACCCAGGCTCTCCAGAAACGGACCGCGTGGGACCTTCACCACATCGCTTCTTGAGTCAAGAATGAGGCGGGTAAACACTCGTTGATTCTGCTTAAGGCCCGAAGGCGGCTCCCCTGTGAAGACAACGATTCCCTTGACCTGGCTGGATTCGACTTCCGGAGAAAGCGACTTTACTTCGCCGGAATACTCCTCACTTTCATACTGGACGGCGGCTTTTGTGCCTGCACCGATTTCGTCTGCGTAGTTCTCCGGTACGAGGATCTCAACTTCGAATTCAGAGAGGTCAACAACGACGAAGATTTTCTGGTTGGGTTGGACAGTGTCCTTGTCCATTACATCGACCCTGGAAACAAGACCGCTGACAGGAGAGTTGACAGCCAATTCCGAGACTTTACGTTCCAGGTCGCGAATAATCAGTCGTTGTCGATCGAGGTCCAGCCTCTTTGTCTGCAGCTCGAAGTCCAAGGTGTTCTCAGCTAACTGCGCTTTCTTCTGAGAGTGGACCAACTCGAGTGTCGCCACCTCGACGTCATCTTTGGCCTTTTCAAAATCAATCGAACTGCCGAGTCCTTCCTCGAAGAGCGTGTGCGCACGTTCCATGGCACGCTTGCTGGTTTTCACCTTAACCTCAAAAAGTGCCACCTCCTGCAGGTTCTGCATGTTGGCTTGCTGATTGGCAATCGTGAGCCGATCGACCTCCGACTGCATCGAGAGCAGGGCTGATTTTTCCTGTTGGAGCTCATTCTGCAACGCCGGGCTTTCGATGTGAGCCAGGATGTCGCCACGGCTGACGACATCTCCCGCTTTAACCAGGATCGAAATGAGTCCCTGTGCCGGGCTCACCACAGTCGGACTCTCTGCGGCAACCACCTTGCCCTGTACCGAGACGTCCCTCAAGAGGTCGCCCCTGGTTGCCACACCGAGGCGCAACCGCGTACGGTCAATCGAGCGGTCGGCTGAAGCCCAACGACTGAATGAAGGGTATAGATAGACGGCTAGTGCTGCCACGCCACCAAGAGCGGCAACACGGCATCCCCATTTGGCCAGACTGCTTCTCCTGGCCACCTCTCTATCCATCGAAGCTCCGTCCTGGCGCATCTAAGAGTTCCCCATCAACAGCCTATTCTGCCGTCAAACGCTTGCGAAAGATCTGCAGGAGTAGCCTCAACCTTACCCACGTGCTCTCCGATTCAACCGTACCCATCTGCTCCTGCCTGCACTCGGATGACTTCCGCCCTGTCATTAGAGAACGATCATCCGAGCGGAATTGTTCCGCCGATGAACAAGTCGCTCCGTAATCTTAGACTTCGGACGAGAGCTTTTGGTTGGGTAGATCAGATATTCCCGGGTTTCGGGTCTGTTGCTCAGCGAAACGTGATTTGAATCACACTGCGTTCGGGCTTCTTCTGTCAGGATGTTTATGCAAAGTCCTGAACGTGTGAGTCCATCGACACAGTACTCACCAACAAGGGAGGGTCGGCTTGCCGGTCCTCCCTTTCCCTTTTTTTGAACACTCCAAATTGACAGGGTTCACTTAGAGGGCCGTCGTGCCCGAGCGATCGAACACACCGATTGCAAAGCCGGCTTCGGATTGAGTCAGCTACTCTTGGCTTTTCTCGGGAGTAAGTCTTCGCTCATTTCCAGCCCGTCCAGCAGAACTTCGATACTGTGTTCAAGACCGCTGTCGAGTAGATACTGCAAGCGCGCATGGAGCTTGGTTTGATGCTGGATCTTGTCGAAGTGGCGAATGTACAGCCGATAGTAGTTGAGCTTATCTGCCATCTTGAATACCCGAGCTGGGTCGGTTTCGAAATAGTCGGCTATAAGGAGACAGCTCTCGAAGTTGGGGGTGTTCTCACCACTCATCCATTTGTTAATAGTTCCGGGGCTGGTTCCGGTTTGTTTCGAGAAATCGACTTGTGCCCCGTAACTCTCGAGGCTCCGAGTAAGAAATCTTGATAGTTTGCTCAATATTCCTCCAATCTTGTATCTGGAGGCATCGTAGCAATCGGTAAGGCCTCGCCTCGACACGCCTGTTGGGGGAGAACGTTCACTTTTTTGGAATCAGGATTCAGTCCTTTGGATCACCCATTTTTCGATGCTGAAACCAGGCCGATTCGCCCGCGGCCTTTGTGATCGGGAGGCCTCGACTCGTTCATCTGTACCCCGGGAAAACAACACGAATACACTCGCCAAAGCGACTCAAGGTCCAGGCCACGCATTCCGTAATTCTGCCTGGTAAGCCCTTTCAGTACGTTCTTCCGCAATCGAACCATTTTCTAATCTGTGACATGAACCACACATTCCCGTGCCGGCTGGAGGTTAGGATAATCAGCGCGCAGACCTAATAGAGGAAAGGACACTCGCGTTATGGACAATAGAAGAAGAGACGAGCGGATGGAACTCGAACTCGAGGCCACCTCCAAGACTCTCCCCGGAGGCGAAACGGCCTCAATTCGTGCCAACAACGTAAGCCTTGGTGGAGGTTACTTTGTGACTGAGCAACCCCCCAAGAAAGGAGAATTGCTCCTCATTTCCACGGGGAATGCGCTTGAGATGTTAGGTGAAGTTGTCCGTGTCGTGGATCACGCGGAAGGGCTTTTCGGTTTTGCGATCCGCTTCATAGGTTCGGATGACCGGGGATTTGGCGTGGACGGTTCGGTTCAGGATGTACGCAACACTAACGGAAATGGTTTGGAGTCGCCCTCCCTGTTCTGCGGGTGGAATTTCGAGCTGAAGCGAGTAAACGAAGCCGCTTTCGGTTACTATCAACGGCTGGCGAGGGTACACGCCTACGTTACGGAGAACTACTGGCAGGATCTTCCACTCGAATCAGTTGCCGAAGTGGCAGCTATGGAAAAGACCTACTTCTCCACATTTTTCCATGAGAAAGTCGGTGTACCTTTTTCGAGTTGGCTCCAGTACCTCAGGATTAGCAAGGCCCTCGGGTTAATGGGCAGTGGCGACTACTCTGTGACAGAGGTTGCTACGCGCGTTGGATTCGACAACCTCACCACCTTCCGCAGGACCTTCAAGAAATGGACCAACCTGACACCGGCGGCTTTCAGGAAAATGGCGAAGCCCTGCTAAACGGAGTCTTGGAGTCTCGAAGTCTCGCGGTCTTGATGAAGTGCGAACGACGAAGGTCGAACGTCGAACGACGAACGGCCGGATGGGGCTCAGTCGGTGGATTCGTTTGACAGCAACTAAGTCCTGAACTGTTTTGACAACCCGCTCATAAGCAGTGGGACAGTTGTTCCAAGAGCATCAACCACCAAATCACGAAAGCACTAAGAATCCTTTGTGTCTTTGTGACTTCGTGGTTAGACCAGTCCCCCCAACACCCCAATTTCCTCATCCCAGTCGAGTTCATCTTAGACATTTTTTCGCAGATTTCCGGTTACGGGCGTTATAGAGAGGTGGATGAACAAGCGCGGATTCCAACTTCTCGAATGTTTGATCGTTTGTGCCTTGCTAGCCTGTCTGGCAGGAATCGGGTTTGGAGGCTTTAACGGAATCATCGAGTGGTACCGGCTGCAGTTAGGTGCCCGAGCCTTTGTCTCCGCGGTCGCCTCTGTCCGATCGAGTGCAATCAGTCGCAACGTCTCGCTCCGGGTATTGGTTGATGCAGGAGGAGAATCCTACGGTTGGGCTCTGAGGGGAACGGATTCCGCGATCTGGAGGAGATTGCCGCCGGGAGTGTCTTTCACTCGGGTACCCAGGAATCCCGTCACATTCTTCTCGCGAGGTAACGCCGCTCCTGCAGGAACTTTTCTGCTCGCAAATCGCAGGGGCGAAGTCAAAGTCGTGGTAGCTCCGAATGGGAGGGTTCGATGGGAAACGCTCGAATAGCTATTGGAACAGGTACAGGGTCAGGTTGTCACAGCCGCTCTGGAAGCCGAGGAGTCACTTTGATAGAGGTGCTGGTAACGCTTTGTTTTGTGACTGTCGCAGCTCTCGGCTGCCTGTCGCTGGCCGCACTGGCAGTGAGGACTTACCAGCTCTCATTCCTCCGGTGGAAGCAGACTGTGGAGACTTGGAACCAAACTCAACAGTTGCGGTCGGCCGCCTGGGAAGGGGAGGAAGCCGGCGAGGTGACTGTTCCGGGATCAGTCCCGCTGCGCAGGTTCACGATTCGGACTGAAGGCGAGCCGGCAACGCAGGTGTGGGAGGTGCTCCATGCCAAGAAGTGAGGGATTTACAGTTCTTGAATTGATGATCTCGGTCGGGTTGTCCCTGGTTCTTAGCTCGGCACTCTTCATGTGTTTGCGGCAGGTTCAGTTGTTGGCAGGGGATCTCGAGGGCTTAATGGACCGGGATGAAAATCTCAAGCTGGCCCCGGCCCTTCTCGCTCAATGGATCTCTGGGGCAGGGAACCGAAGAGCGATCCAGGCCTGGTCCGGGATCTCCGTTGATGGAATGACAATTACTGCCCAGAGTGATTTTGACGGCCCTGACGGGTTTCCCGATGGGGAGCTCGAAGGAAGTTACGAAGACATTGAATTGGTTCAGGGCAGTGACTCTTTGAGGCTGAGGAGTGGGGATGGATCTCCTCAACCTTTCTTGCGGCGGATTTCACAAATGACTGTGTCCAGGGAAGGCGATGACCTGGTTTCGATTGGCTTGACAGGTTCAGCTTCATTGCTGAGCACGGAAACTGAGCATGAAGAACTTGCTGATCTGAAGTTCTGTCTGTGGAATTTTCGCCGCAACTTGTTTTTCGAGGGTGATTAACCTCCGGCAACAACCGGAGGAAAGCGGGCAAATAGATCGGTGACCTGAAGGAATCATCGACCGAAGACAAATAGAGTTTGGACACTCGAGGACGGTGGGAGGAAATGAGATTCAAGAGAACAAATCATGGTTTCATTCTGATGACAGCCGTAATGGTGGTTTTCCTAATGTCAGGTGTGTTGGGGTTGCTCTATCTTCAGGTACATGCGAGCTGGATCCTGACCGGCAACATCGAGGGCCAACTGCAGAGCATTGTGATGGCGGAGAACGGGGTCGAAACGGCGAAAGCTGTTGTTGCAAGATCGAATCTGGATGATCTGCTGTCAGGTCCGGACGGAGAACCCTGTTCGCTGTCTGACCCAGGCTGGCGGAATCCAATGCCGCTTGAACTGGCTCGAACCCTGGACCCGCGGGAGTGGGTTCCGAACTGTGACGACGGGCTTGTCACACAAGAACCGGGGATCAGACTCTCCCGGGGATTATATACAGCTCAGAATGCCTTCTTCTTACTCCGTTTCAGCAATAATCCTGAGGAACCCTCATTCGAGGACCACGATCAGATAGTCCTGGCTCGAAGCATGGGGGTGGTTCCCGCCCGCGTTAACGATTCGGCCTTAACGGGGATCAGAAACCATGTCTATCTGATCGAGGCGAAACTCCGCAAAGAGACAAGCTTTGGTTTGCCGAGTGCCTTGACAATCGGGGGTGATCTCATCGACATCAGACTGGAGGGAACAGACTTTCTGGTGGACGGAACTGAGGAGACCGGCATTTCTTTCGTCATGATCCAGGTGCCCGGGGCCGAAGAATTGTTTCGTCAAGCAATTCAACCTGATCAGGTCGGTTGCTTCCAAGGTGCAGCGGGGGCTCCTTCGCTCCGAGACGCTACCGAAATGTTTGTTAATGAGAAGCGCTTCGCCCGGCTCTTGAGTTCGGAGTTCTGGACCCACTTTGAAGCAAGTCTGCCGGAGTTTGCTGATTCGCTTCCCAGCCAGGGCTCGATTACGCCGGAGGGGCTTTTCTTCCTGCCCGAAGGAGGCGTGATTGATGCATCGATTTCAGGAATAGTCGTTGCCTTCGGCGATCTTGAAGTCTCCAACGGAGCCGGCATCGATGGCCTGTTGCTCCACCTGGGTCGAGGAAGGTTGACCTTCAGTGGCAACAGTGTTGTCACCGGCGCGGTCTGGGTCTCAAACTTTGATACTTCCAGCGCGAATCTCGAGTGTGACGAGATTCAGTTGACGCTATCGGAGAGCACTCGTCTCATCTACGATTCCGATGCCGTTGATAGGGCTCTCCGTCAGTTACCCGCGACGCAGTTGGAGTGGCGAGTCATCTTCCCCGAAATGGCCTCAGACTAATCGGTTTTGCCGACAGGTTCGAAAAGCGCAAAAGACTCATCTTTAACTAAAGGACCGGTAATCTCAAAAATCTTCTGCAGATCCGGATGGGCGAGCAGCCCCTTCCATTTCGTTTCGAATTCAGCCATTGAGTCGAATTCCCAGAGTTCGAGGTACTCACCGACATTTCCGACCAGCGTCTTCCAGATACCTTTCGACTCGATGCCTAAGTCTTCAGCTAAAGGAAGAACCTGGTTCACGAGTATTGTTTCAAAGTCGGCAACATGATTCAGGGAGACACGGTAGGAAACTCTGAGGACTACCTTGGCCACGGATCACCTCCATTTCGAGGATAAACGCGAGATCCCTGCACGGCGAAGACAACCCCGATCAGTACTTGTCAAAGAGTCACTGGATCGTGCTGCACGCCATTCGATCACGGAAAATCCCACGTATAGAAGACACTTAAAATATTATGATCTAAATTACTTTGCAAACATTATATTCGAGGCATTCGCGCTGTAGGCATTTCTGAGTCCATTGAAGTACCCGGTACCAATTACCAATTACAAATGACAAGTGACAAATGACAAACGCCGGCCTGTCCTCCGTAGCTCGAAGAGCGAAAGAGGAACCTGTCGCGCCGTAGCTCGAAGAGCGAAGGGGGATGCCGGTAACCAGATGCCGGATGCACCTCGTTCGAAATTCGCACTTCGTCGTTCGCACTTCGACCCAGCCCCCAGCTCCCAATTCCCAGTCCCCAGTTCAGCCGTTAAGCTCTTTGCACAAATCCTTGAGGTCCTGAAGCGGGCCCTCTCCAAGCAAGGTTCGAGTGAAAACCGTCTTGTTGTGAAGCAGGGGCTCATCGAGGTCAACCCACTCTCGGCAGAGCTCTCCATCGGGGGTTCCGGGTATCGGAGAAAATTCAGATAGCATGATTCTGAGGCCCAGACTGTTAGCAAACCGCATGGAGTTCTCCAGATCCTGTAAGTGACCCTTGGGGTGACCCACAATAAGGTAGCAGTGCCACTGATTCCGCTTCGTTCCGGCTTTTACGAGAAGATCCACCGCCCGCTCCAGTTCACGGGAATAGACCTTGCCGCCCGTCTTTTTCTGCCATCGGGCGGAAGAGCTTTCAAATCCGAGATACAGTTGCTGAAATCCTGTTTCAACGAGGAGTTGGGCCAGTTCAAGCGTCATGAACCGAGCATTCAGAGCATTCGGAGTGTGGAAATCGAGCCTGAGATCATGCTGCTGGATAGAGCGCAGGTAAGGAATGAGGATTTCGTCGGGTCTAAAGAGCAGGGCATCGTCATAGAAGACCATATTGCGTGCACCAAGACTGGCAACCAGACGTGTTGCCTCTACTCCTTCACTCAGTGGTCGGGCAGTGAAGCGGGGATAAAGTGAAGGCACTGAACAATAGGTGCAGCGAAATGGGCACCCATCTGAGAGTTTAACGACACCCACCTGTAGGTTCGAATACCCTTCCCAAAAAGGTGGTTGCGCAAGATCAGGCTGCAACTCCAGGTAGTCCCAGAGAGGGGCAAGCTCCGAACCTGAAGCCACGAAATCAGCTCCAAGGGTTGCAGCATGTTGTGGGCAAAGGGTGGCGTAGACTCCGCCCAGCACGGTATTGGTTGAAGGGTTAATACGATGAATCGTATCCAGAACTTCGCTGACCCCAGGGTACCAATAGGTCATGCTGGTCTGGATCAAGGCGACATCAAAGGTGGGCTGGTTCTCAAGGAATTCTGCGAAGACCTCGCTTGAAAGACCATAGCGCCGAAACTTGCGGTTGGTTTCCGCCAGAATGAGTGGCTTTTCGACTTCGGTGGCGGGAAACTTTCCGCGTCCCCAGGAGTCCTCACGAAAGCCGGGCTGGTCAGGGAGAGAAGAGTGGAAACGATCGAGGAAATCGAACAACCGGAGCTCGGCACGGTCTCTCAGGTAACCACCCACTCGCAGAACTCCGTAAGGCTTCAGCCAGAAATCATAGGCGGAGAAATCGAAGATGGGCGGGTTGACTAAAAGAATCCTCTTCATGAGAGAAGTGTGCTCTGGAGATTCTAAACGATAACCGACTATTCTGGCATTCCTGGCTTCGATCCTCCATGAAGGCCATTGGCCCTTGGTGCCTTAGTGGTAAATCCCAGAGATGAGGAACCGCACGGAGGCGATTCATCGGCTTTCGGAGGATCGCAGTCCCTTTTCCAGGAGATCGGCAGCGATATCCATAACCTCGCGCTCGGTAACCAAGCCGATCAACTGGGCACCTTGCACAACCGGCAGGCACCCGACCTTACAGCGTCGCATAGTCTCGATTGCTTTAACGGTGCTCGTTTCTGGAAATACGGTGACCGGATCGCGCTTCATGATGTCTCGAACGTGGACGGTTTTGCCGGCACCTTCGGAGCCGTGCTTGCCGTAGTGCCTCAGAATAGCTCGATAGGAGATGAGTCCGATGAGTCGATGTTGAGAATCTTCCACAAGGATATGGCGAACCTTCTCCCAGTCCATCAGGTTAGCGACGAGCTCAAGTGTATCGTTTTCGTTGACTGTCACGAGATCGGTACGCATGAACTGGTCCACCCGCATGTAGTTTGGTTTCCACCCTCCGGCCTCGTCCAGATTCGCTACATCCCAAGTGTGTACAGGAGCACCCGTCGCTTGCCGCTTGACGGTGCCGGCTGTAATCGCCGCGAGGCGCTCGGATCTGCTGCCTTGCTTCGGCATGGAGTTGAAAGACGACAGGATCCATTCTGATCCTGTCTTCTGAGTCTGAATTCTTTCTTCGAGCACGTCCAGGTAACGATCAATGTCCTCCTGATTCAGTTCACGAGTACGGAGGCCTTCTCGGGCCAGCGGTATCAGTTCCTTAAGGATCAGTTCTTGAGCTGGAACCGTCCTGTTGCCGAGCCAGCTGAACTGTGCACCTAGGCCCAGCTGCGCAGCTGAAAGGAAGTTGCTGCCCACATCGGAAAAGTCCAGAAGCCTGCTCGGGTTACCGTATTCCCTGGAGAACCCACTCAATAATCCGAAGAAGAAAGCGGCGTTTGCCATGGAGTCGATCACAGTAGGGCCGGCCGGGAGAACCCGATTCTCGATTCGAAGATGTGGTTTCCCATTAGAAATTCCGTAACAGGGCCTGTTCCAACGGTAGATTGTCCCGTTGTGCAGGCAAAGGGCCTTCAACTGAGGTGGTGCACCTTTTTCGATGGCTTCAAAGGGGTCTTCGTCAATCTCAGTAGCAAGGATCAAACGGTACCGGGCGATATCCTCCCGGAAGATCTCCAGAATCGAACTCTCCACCCATCGAGTCCCAAAACTGACACGGCCCATGGATTCCCGCAGGTAGGGAGTAGCCCTTCTAGTATCCACAGCCTGCTGAAAGACGGCGATACGAGTTTCTCTCCAGAGCCGCTTGCCGAAAAGCAGCGGTGAGTTTGTGGCTCCCGCAAGCAGGGGCGCACTGATCAGCTGGGCAACGTTGTAGAGTTCAGCAAACTCGTGAGGTGCTACCTGGAAATGGAGCTGAAAGCTCGTGTTGCAGGCTTCCAACATGACGTTGTCATGCTGAACGAGCAGTTCGTCGATCCCCCTGATGTTGAATTCGTAGAGTCGGCCCCGAAGGCGGGACATGGCTTCATTGAGAGCCGCGTAACGAGGGTTCGGTGTCATGTTCTCAAGACTCAGGTCGGATTTCTGGATGGTGGGGAGGATTCCGGTGAGAACAATTTCACACCCGAATTCTGAAGCCACACTCCTCAACTGGGCCAGGTACTTTTCGAGTTGTTCTTCCAGTTCACTGAGGCAAGAGTGTCCAAAGGTTACCGGACTCAGGTTGAACTCAAGATTGAAACGTCCGAGCTCAGTCGTGAAATCGGGCTGGTCAAGCTTCGAAAGAATTTCGGTAGATCTGGGGGCGGGGTGCCAATTCTTATCGACTAGAAAAAGCTCTTGTTCGGCGCCAATTCGACGTACTCCTGACTCGACCATGCCTTTTTCAAGCATCAATTCGAGGGCATGGACGTCTTTCAGCAAATGCTTCATGAAGACACCCAGTTCGCGCGCGTCGCTCTTTTCGTCTACGTCCTGTTCTCCCATGGCGTTACTCGGGAAAGATCTCAATGGTTCCTATAAAATAGCAGAAGTGGGACCGATTTTGAACGAGAATTAAAGTCAAGACCCGGTTTTAGTCACGGCAGAGATGAACTGCTTCTGTGGTCTGTTCAGGTCAACGGGCCCTTTTATCGCAACTTTGGATCGTTTACCATCCTGAGTCAAGATGGCATCTGAGGATCGAGCAGAATATGTTGACGCAATAGTCCAGGTTCGTTATGCGGAAACGGATCAGATGGGGTTTGCTTACTACGCCAACTACTTTGTCTGGTTTGAGGTTGGAAGGACCAACTTCTGTCGCGCTCGCGGTTTCACATACGCTGACCTGGAACGTAACACGGGGACTTTTCTCCCTGTGATAGAAGCTCGTTGTCAATACATACAGTCTGTCTGCTACGATGACGAACTCTTGGTGCGGACGCGAGTCAAAGAGTTCCACAGACGTATGCTGACGTTTTCTTATGAACTGTTGGACCGCCGGACGGGGACGCTTCGCGCCGTCGGTGAAACCAGGCATGTGTTTACTGGCGGCGATGGGCGCCCGAAGAGTCTCCCCGGTGAATATAGGGCCTATTTTGAGTGACTCCAGGGAAGGCTGTTCGAGGGACAGGATGCCGAGTCTTCCTTTCTCAAGTCGTCAGCCGTTTTGATTGGCATGACCGGGCCGTTGTAGACGAGGAATTGTCTCTGAGGTACACAACCGCAAGTAGTTTAGAAGGGACGGAGAGTACTTGAACTGGGTAGTATGTCAGGCCGTCAAGTTGATCCTGAGTTTCCTTCGAATGCTTCCAGGTGGAGTCGCCTACAGCTTGTGCGAGAAGATCGCAGAAGCCGTCTTCCTAGTGGATAGAAAGCATCGCCGGATCGGCATGGTCAACCTCCGAATTGCGTTTCCCGAGAAGGAGGATTCGTGGCGCCTCGAAATCCTGCGCGCGAGCTACAAAGAATTGGGGCGGCATGTCGTGGAGGTCAGCCGTCTTGCTGTTGCCGAGACATCCGACATCTCGCGGCACGTCAGCTACGAACAGGGGCGGGGTTTGGAGAACTACCTCAAAGCCAAAGAGAAAGGGAAGGGAGTTATCTTTCTTACCGCCCATTTCTGTGCCTGGGAGTTGCTGCCTACGGCACACGCTGTGTTAGGGCACCCTCTGAGTTTTTTGACTCGACCACTCGATAACCCGTATCTGGATGATTGGGTCACTGCTCTTAGAAGTCGATTCGGGAACAGGGTCGTGTCCAAGTTCGGTTCGGTGCGCGGGATCTTACGGATTCTCAAGGACCGGGAAGACATAGGTATTCTGTTTGACCAGAATGTGCAGGAGAAAGACGGGATCTTTGCTCCACTTTTTGGCCGGCTTGCTTGCACTACAGCCAGCGCAGCGGCTATCGCGTTGAAGACGGGAGCCCCTGTAGTCGCCGGTTTCATGCTTCCTACTCCCGTAAAAGGTAAGTACCTGATTCGATTCTATCCTCCTTTTGAGGCAGAGAGGTCCGGAGATAGAGAACAGGATCTGGTGAGTAACACGGCAAGATTCAATCGATACCTCGAGGAAGTCGTTACAGAATACCCCCAGTGCTGGTTGTGGGGACACCGACGCTTTCGTACTCAGCCTGACGGCAGAGATCCTTACGGCTTTTCTGACGAAAAGCTTTGAGCCGGACGGACTCACAAATCTCTACCGCGCGAATGCCTCCCACCGGAAGTAAGTTGTTCCTACTGGGCGAATCTATATACAATTAGCGTTTTCCAGTTCGCTGGAATGACTTGTTCGAGCACAAATAAATCAATTAAGTCAACGCTAATGAAGGAGAAAATCAATGGCTACTAAGATAGCAATCAATGGATTCGGCAGGATCGGACGCAATGTTCTGAGGGCCGCTGTGGAGAAAGCTGCCGATCTCGAGTTTGTTGCGGTCAATGACATCACTGACTCCAGGACACTGGCACATTTACTGAAGTATGACTCGCTATACGGGAAATTCGGTGACGTTGTAGCTGGAGACGACTCCCTCATCGTTGGTGGGAAGCCCATCAAGGTTTTCTCAGAAAGAGACCCTGGGAAGATCCCCTGGGGTGATGTCGGCGCCGAGATCGTCATCGAGGGCACCGGGCTGTTTCGAAAGCGAGAGGACGCTGCTAAGCATCTGAGGGGCTCGGTTAAAAAGGTGCTCATAACAGCTCCAGCAAAGGGGCCGGATGTTACCGTCTGCATGGGCGTAAACGAGGGAGAGTATGATCCGGCTCAGCACCAGATCATCTCCAACGCCAGCTGTACTACGAACTGCCTGGCGCCGGTGGCTAAGGTTCTCAACGATTCTTTCGGGATTGAGAAGGGCCTCATGACCACAATCCATAGTTATACAAATGACCAGAAGATCCTGGACCTTCCTCACAAGGACTTGAGGAGAGCTAGAGCTGCGGCTCTATCGATGATTCCTACTACAACAGGTGCCGCTGCTGCGGTTAGCCTGGTACTTCCCGAGTTGAAGGGTAAACTGGATGGATTCGCCATCAGAGTGCCTACCCCAACCGGTTCGGTTGTAGACCTGACGGTTGTGCTCGCAAAGGATGTTACCGCGGAGGAGGTTAATTCAGCCGTAAAAGCAGCTGCGGATGGTGAGCTTAAAGGAATCCTGGAGTACAGTGAAGAACCTCTGGTCTCTGTAGATTTCGTGAAGAATCCGCATTCCTCGATTTTTGACGCTCCTTTCACCAAGTGTATTTCATCGAACATGGTGAAGATTCTGTCCTGGTATGACAACGAGTGGGGGTACTCCTGCCGCATTGTCGATCTGGCCGAGTACGTCGCAGCGAAGATATAGGAAGAGGATCATGGCTGAAACGAATTCAAAGCTGTCAGTTCGCGATCTGGATCTGGCAGGGAAGCGCGTGTTCATCAGGGTGGACTTCAACGTCCCGATTCGTGAGGGTGCTGTCGCTGACGACACGAGGATCCAAGCCGCTCTCCCTACGATCAAGCTGGTCAAGGATGCTGGCGGGCGAGTGATCCTGGCTTCACATCTGGGTCGTCCCAAAGGTGAAAAGAAGCCTGAGTTTTCGCTTGAACCGGTAGCCCGACGCTTGGGCGAACTTCTCGGTGAGGACGTCGAGTTTGTCTCTGATTGCATCGGGGATGAGGTGACGAAGGCCGTTGAAGGTCTCCAGCCAGGTCAGGTACTGCTTTTGGAAAACGTCAGGTTCCACAAAGGCGAGACCCAGAACGATCCCGAGTTCGCCAGACAGCTGGCGAGCGTTGCCGACGAGTTTGTCAACGATGCCTTCGGGACCGCCCATCGGGCGCACGCCTCCACGGTTGGCGTTCCTCAGTCACTCGGAAAAGGGGCGGCAGGACTCCTGATCGATAAGGAGCTGAAAGCGCTTTCCCGTGTGCTCTGCTCGGCTGAGCATCCTGTAGTGGCCATCTTTGGCGGTGCCAAGGTCTCAGACAAAATCGACGTAATCGAGAATTTCCTGGGTTTCGCCGATACGATACTGCTTGGCGGCGGCATGGCCTTCACGTTTCTCAAAGCCCAGGGGAAGGAAGTTGGAAAATCTCTCCTGGAAGCGGAGAAGATCGACGTCGCGATCGGTTTGCTAGCTGCTGCAGAAGAGCGGGGGGTGGATCTCGTTCTGCCCCTGGATGTCGTAGTCGCACCGCAACTCGAAGAGGGAGTAGACACCCGGACTGTCCTTGCCGACGAGATTCCATCTGAATCGATGGGTCTGGATGTGGGGCCTGCCACTGTTGAAGCTTTCAGTAAGAAGCTGGACGGTGCCAGGACCGTGATCTGGAATGGTCCCCTTGGTGTTTTTGAGATGGATCAGTTTGCTAAAGGGACGCTCGGAGTTGGAGAAGCCGTGGCCCAGTGTGGGGCCTTCACATTGATTGGCGGAGGCGACTCAGTCTCTGCGGTCAAGAAGGCAGGTTTGGCAGACAGGATTTCACATATTTCGACTGGGGGCGGTGCATCCCTCCAGTTTCTTGCGGGTAGAGAACTCCCTGGTATTGCCATTTTGACTGATAGGAGAAGTTGATGTCTCGGAAACCCGTTATTGCTGGTAACTGGAAAATGTATAAGACCCAGGCTGAAGTGATCAATACGATTGAGGAGCTTCGAGAACAGGTCGAGGGGTACGAGAAGGTGGAAGTAGTGATATGTCCGACCTTCACGTCTTTGTCCGCCGCTGCAAATGCGCTCAGAGGTTCATCCATTGGCTTAGGCGCACAGAATGTCCACTGGGAAGAAGAAGGTGCCTTTACCGGCGAGATCTCGGCAGAGATGTTGTTGGATGCCGGGTGCCAGTACGTGATCATCGGCCATTCCGAACGGAGGCAGTACTTCAGCGAGTCGGATGAGATGGTCTCGCGAAAGCTTCAGAGATTAATTCAAACCCCGTTGACACCGATTCTGTGTGTGGGAGAAATGCTTGAAGAAAGGGAGGCGGGGCGTGTAGAAGAGGTTGTTCTTGGGCAGCTGGCCCGTGCTCTGGCTGGTTTGACAGTCGAATCGCTATTCCGTATCATCATCGCTTACGAACCTGTCTGGGCGATCGGCACGGGCAGAACGGCGACCCCTGAAATTGCCGAGGAAGTCCACTCGATGATCCGCGATTGGTTGAGTAGAACCTATTCGGAGAGCCTCGCCGGCGGAATTCGTATCCTGTATGGCGGGAGTGTGAAACCAGGTAACGTGGCCGAATTGATGGCTCAGCCAGATATTGATGGTGCGCTGGTGGGAGGCGCGAGCCTGGATTCGCGGTCATTTGCCCAACTCGTAAAGCATTGAGGTAATAATTTCGGAATGTACGTAATATTGGTGACGCTTCATCTGACCGCTGCGGCTATTTTGATACTGGTGGTGCTTCTCCAGTCAGGAAAGGCTGGAGATCTGGCGTCTGCCTTTGGCGGTTCAACAAGTCAGGCAGCCTTTGGCGCCCGAGGTGCAGCCACGGTCCTGACTAAAGCCACTACGGTGTGTGCGATTCTTTTCATGTTCACATCTCTCGGTTTGGCGATATACTATTCTTCGGAAAGTGGGACCAGTGTCATGGATGGGCTTGACGCGCCTGCCGCGGGAACCGAAGCGCCGGTCGAAGGTGTACCCGCAGAGAGTCCGGCGACCGAACAACCTGCCGGCGAGAGCCAGGACCAGAGTTCCCAACCGGCTGAAACTGGTGAAGAGAACCAGTAAATTTGTCTGTGCCGGAGTGGTGGAATTTGGCAGACACGCCATCTTGAGGGGGTGGTGCCCGAAAGGGTGTGCGGGTTCAAATCCCGCCTCCGGCACCAAGTTTTCATAGCTGTTGAAAAGAAAGGGGTTACCAACACGATAACCCCTTTTTGTACACCATCCGCACACCACTACATTGATCTGGGTTCATGGTGACCCTTGGGCTCATAACCCAAAGGTCGGGGGTTCAAATTCCCCCCCCGCAACCAACCTCTTACCCTTTTCAAACCAACAAGTTAAGCAATCAGGGTGTACTGCGTCTGAGGTCCGAAAACCCCCGTTTATCTAAGCGGCATCTAATGACTCGGCGAGATTCGGTTTTTCTTGTTGAAATTGAGCCACTCCAGCTTCCAGCTCAGTACGGACACTTACACGCACTGGATGCCGGGTAAGAATCGTGAGGCGATGGATCGATGAAAACCAACCTGTCCGTTTCTTCAGAGAGGTGTTCTGGCCCTCGCCTCTTCTGCCGGTCATCATGAAGATGGGCATAGACCAACGGACGACTGGGAGCTGATTGACTTTATGAAGATGGCACAGGTTTCCCGGCTCCA
>JAUVSF010000606.1 GCA_030597245.1 Acidobacteriota bacterium | reverse complement strand
TCAAGTATTTCTCCATCTACGACGGGCTGGCAATCCGCCTGGCACAGCGAGTCGGCATCGAAGTCGGTTTCATTAGCGGGCGTCGAAGTCGGGAAGTAGGAGTCAGGGCCAAGGAACTCGAAGTGGATGTGGTCATCCAGGGGACAAACGACAAGATGAAGGATTTCGAGAAGCTCCTGGCAGAGAAAGGCCTTCGACCAGATGAGGTCGCTTACGTGGGAGATGATCTGCCCGATATCCCCTTGCTGCAGAAAGTTGGCTTTTCGGCCGCTCCACGGAACGCCGCAGAACCGGTCAAGTATTACGTCCATTATGTCACTCGGGCCAAAGGTGGAGACGGTGCAGTGCGTGAAGTAATCGATCTCCTTCTCAAGACTTCCGGCAAATGGGATGAGATCATTGCTTGCCTGGGAGACAGGGATGCACCGGCCGCTGGGTAATCGGTGATCGGCCTGCCCTCCATAGCTTCAGCGAAGGAGGGTGATCGGTGATCGGGTTTACCACCAAGATCACCAAGAATTACCAAGAGTCACCAGGGGTTTTCCTTGCCCATCACGTTCGGAGGGCGATTAGGGCAAGAATGCGTTCAAACCCGCGATTGAAATCGGCCGGGGGTGGCAGCAAGCTAATGATGAGAAAACCCTCGTCAAGGAAATCATAGAAGTAACCTGGGTGTACGAGTACATTGGCCTCCTCCAGGAAAGCTGTGACCCATTCCTCTTCACTGAACGTTCGGGGTATCCGCACTACGGCATTCCAGCCACCCTCGAATCGAAGGCAGTCTACCGAAGTATTGGCCACCATCGATCTCAGAGTCGAGAGGTTCGTTCGGATACGTTCGAGGATTTGGCCTTGCACTGTTGGAGCCAGCTCGAGAATCTGTCCCAAAGCCTCCTGAACGCCAGTCTGGACCGAAAGAAACGTATCCGAGATCAGTTCCAGCCGCGTCCGGGCACTTTCCCTGAAATCTCTTGGCCCACGGAGCACGATCCAGCTGAGTTTCAGCTGAGGGAGGCCTGCTGTCTTCGACAGGCCATTCAGAAAGAAACTAGGAAAGTCCGAGTGGGCAACCGGGTCAAATCCTTGTGACGAGTTGTTGAGAGGGTAATCGAAAAACACTTCATCGCATATGACCGGGATCCTGCGCAGACTGCAAAGCCTACCGATTTCAGTCCAGTCGGCCTTTGAGACAAACGATCCTGTCGGGTTGTTTGGACTCACAATGAGCAGCGCGCGTGGACCTTGGTTAACGCGCTCCTGCAACTCCTGCAAATCGATCACCCAGCGACCTTCAAAGCGAAGCGTGTAAGGGAGCCCCCGTACCGATTCCATAGCCGCAAGATAATCGAACAGGGGATAGCCAGGTCGAGGAATCAGTACTGATTCACCCGGATTCGCCAACAGTTTGAATAGGAAAGCATAGGCCTCACTTGTGCTCGAAGTCAGCAGGATGTCATTGGGATCAACACTGCAGGAACGATCTGCATAGTACTGTGCAACAGCTTCTCGGGCCTTCAAGAGCCCACGAGGGTCGGGTTCGTAACAGAACGAGCAGCCCTCATGAAGGGCTTTTCTAAGTTCCTCTTCAGGGTAATGAATCCCGGCCTGGGTGGGATTCGACAGTGTCAAGTCAATGACCTCTGTCCCTTGCTCTCGTTTCTGTTCAAGGACTCGGGTAAGGCGGTTCTTTTGCAGGTCGAAGTCAACGCGATTTGAAAACAAAGTGCTTCTATTCTACGAGGTGCTCCCCGGAGTGAGAAGAGCCTATGGCGAACGACGAGCGACGAACTGGAAGATAGGTGTCCCGCTTGGGATTCATCCCTCAAGGGCGTGGTGCCCAAAAGGGCGGCGAAACAGACCAAGCTCGAAATTCGAAATTCGAAGCTCGAATATCTAATGATTGAAACAGGCTGTCGCAAAATCAAGATGACACCTCTCGGAGTCCAACGGACGACATGTGTTGAGCCAGGATTGCTTTTCACCGCAGATCGGCTAGAATAGGTGATTGGCGCGGGAGTAATTCAGCGGTAGAATGCCAGCTTCCCAAGCTGGACGTCGCGGGTTCGATTCCCGTCTCCCGCTCCAGCATTTCCCCCCTATTTGTCAATAACTTAGCCAAATTCAGGAGAGGACTCGAGAGATGTACTGATGATGGCCTTAACCACCGTCTACATGTCTGCGTAAGGCATCTTGGGTACTTTCCCCAACAAACGTGAGTAGACAGTTAATGCACCGCGGTGATGAGCGGTGTGGTCAGCAATAGCCCCGACGACGGCAAACCGGGGGGCACCGCCCATCACTGGACCATCAGGCAGAGACTGATGTAATTCTCCGTCAGACTTCTTACCAATGACTTCTATGGCATTGGCTACGGCCTTGCTGAACCAGTCGCGGGCAGAATCCAGGGAACTGCAGGCCATGGTGATCTTGTAGCCCGAGATCAGCAGTGGCAAGGGGTTCTTCTCATATGTTATTAGATTGCCATCAGCGTGAATAGATAGCTACCTAACCTGGCTGACTTTGTTCGAGTGTCGTCTTGTCAGAACTGGTGCTTCGATTGACACTGTTGAAAGACCAATTTACGCTGAACTCGGATTTGGGAAGGAGTAAATATGGTGAAAGCTCTTTTTGGATGGTTGGGTTTCTGTGTTGTTCTGCTCGGAATGATGGGTTGTACCCCAAGGGAGGATTTTGCTGTGGATGAAAGGTCTGAAGCAGATGTGGAGGCGATCAAAGCCCTGATGGCAAAGTACGTTTCAGGCTATGCTTCCAAGGATGTGGACAATTTCGTTAACGTCTTCACGGAAGATGCGGTGAGGATGCCTCCTAACGGGCCGGCCATTGTTGGAAGTGAAGGTATCCGTTCGTACTACGAAGACTGGTTTGAGACGGAGACCCTGGACGTGAAAGTTGCCCCGACGGAGATTCAGGTTGCCGATGATTGGGCTGTTGCTTGGGGTAGTTATGAAGCAACTGTGACTTCAGTCAAAGATCAGACTTTGAATGAAGACCGAGGTAAGTGGATAAACGTCTTTAAGAGAGGTGCTGACGGAACCTGGAAGTTCCACCGCAATATCTGGAACAGCGATAAGCCACTTCCTCCCAGCGACGATAAGGCAGATTAATTCATAGGAATTTGCTTTTTCGG
>JAUVSF010000748.1 GCA_030597245.1 Acidobacteriota bacterium | reverse complement strand
GTCGATTGGATGAAGCCGACGCGATGGTTCCGGGGTTGAAGAAGAAAGCAGAAAGCCGGCTGCAGGAACTCGAAGAACGCGTTGACGACGCTTTCGAGGGCCGTGATCAGGAAGTAAAGCAGAACCGTGCCGCGAAGACACTTCTGGAATCCAGTCAAAAACTCCAGAGAGAAGTGAATCGAAACGTTCAATAAGGAGGTATCTCATGGCTATTTCAACACGAATTAAACGTCTTTTTCATGCCGATGTTAACGCGATTCTTGACGTAATCGAGGAGCCTGATGTGATTCTCAAACAGGCTATCAGGGAGATGCAAGAGAATCTGGATTGGAAAAGGGGCCGTCTGGCTCGCAGCGAAAAGACCCTGGAAACTCTTAGGACACACGAACTCCATCTCAAGGAGCAAATCGCCGAAGTTGAGGAGGATCTGAAACTCTGTCTGAAAGAGGGCTCCGAGGAACTGGCTCGCAAAACCATTGGACGTAAGCTGTCCTTCGAGAAACACAGCAAGGTCGTGGCAAGGCGCATCTCCAATCTGACAAGACGATGTGAACAACAGACCTCAGAAGTGGAGGTTCAACAAGCCCAACTCGAGTCAATTATCGAGAAAGCCGAGTTCTATGTTCGAACTGCTGATGAAGACTCGGCCTTCTCGGTTGCCGATTCGATCCTTTCTTCAACTGATCCGGGTGCAGGCAGAAGCTATCCGGGAGCAGGTAGCTTTCAGGTCACAGAAGAGGAGATCGAGTTGGAGTGGATCCGGGTTCGCGAAGGGTCCGACAAAGGAGGTGACTCATGAAACGGCCCAGCTTACTTGTCGGAATTGCGTTCGCTTTCGTCGTCGCGATCTTTGCCGCGCCGCTCTGGTTGGGCTTGAAAACAACCTTGCCTTTCTTCTGGGCGTTCAGATTGGGAGCAGTGGTTCCCTATCTCGCCTACTGTACCTATTTGATGTTGGCTGCTCGAGCCCGAATCGGACTCATTACGCTGTCGGCGGCAAATCTCGTGATCGGCGTAGTCCTCTTTAGCCTTCCCATAAGCAACTCTCTGGTTGTGAGTAGTTTCGCCGCATTGATCACCTTGAACCGTTCACTCCTGTTTCACCGGAGTCTGGTTTCTGTCGCCTTTGACGGAATGGTGTCGGGAGTAGGTCTCATGTTCGCAGGCTATCTCTTCAGCGCCACTGGAAGCGTTCCGGCGGCACTATGGAGTTTCTTTCTCGTGCAGTCAGTCTTTGTGATGATTCCCCCTCGATTCTCAGAAAGAGGCCTACCATTCTCAAGCGCGGAGAAGGATGAAGTAGATCCTTTTCAGCGAAGCCAACGCCAAGCACATGAAGCACTTCAGCGGTTGGTTGAGGCCGGTGGAGACTGATCCTTTGCTGCGCGGTGAGTGCACCCTATCTACGGGCAGCCGGGAGATCGAATCGCTCCCGGCTGCCGCCCGCCGTGGACAAAAGGTCTGCGGACTGCAGGATCTTCAGCGTCAGCCGACGGGGGTGATTGGCCTGCTCACTTTCAGCGGGAATTCTCCACTAGCCTGATGTCGGAATCAAACATTCTCCAGTGCTCGTTGCGAATCCATTTATTGTGAGGTCGAAAGGGACAGGTTGATTCTTGCCCGTTGCGAATCCATTTCTTGTGAGGCAATTCG
>JAUVSF010000199.1 GCA_030597245.1 Acidobacteriota bacterium | reverse complement strand
TCATGGACTACGGAGTTCAACTGGGCAGGAGGTTCCGCGCACTTAAGTTGTGGATGGTTATCAGGTATTTCGGACGCGAAGGACTGGCAGCTCGGATTCGACAACATCTGTCGTGGGCCCAGGAATTCGCGGGTAAGATTGACGATTCCCCCAGGTTTCAGCGAATGGCTCCGACACCCTTCAGCACCATTTGCTTCAGGGCAGTTCCCGAGACTATGCAAACAGCTGCCCCTGAGTTGATAGACAAGCTGAACGCTGAATTGCTCGACGCGGTGAATAGAACGGGCAAGACTTTCCTGTCGCATACAAAGCTCAATGACCGATTTACACTCAGGTTGGCAATCGGCAATCTAAAGACACGCGAAGAACATCTGGAGAGAACCTGGGAGCTTCTGCAACAGGAGTTAGACCGGCTGGAAGAGGGGGGGGAGAGTAACCACTAAGCCACTAAATCACTAGGATTTCTTTGTGTCATTGGTGTCTTGGCGAACTTGGCGCCTTTGCGTGAAGCCCGTTCATCTCACGCCAAGACGCTAAGAACGCAAAGAAGGGGTGGAGTTCCCGGGCACGGACTTCACTGCCGTAATCCTCGGTGAGTTTCTTAAGCGTGGGTCCTACGTGGGAGCAATAGGGGCATTGGAAGTCAGAAAACTCCACCACGGTCACAGGGGCATCATCAGCCCCTCGCGGGAAATCTCAACTTCCTTACCTTTCGCAAGAACGTCGGAATCACTCGACCGCTGGGCACAGGCAATCGGACATAGTAGAATCACCCAAGCGAACAGCATCACAATTAAAGAGGTTTTCACAGCCAACATCATACACGAGGGCACTCCCTTTCAAGTGCGCGGACGGGATTCGGCAAAACCGAATTGGCCTGCCCCTGTTCAAATGTGAACAGCATTCGAGTACAGTTGGGTTTCCGGAGGAAGAGATGAGACGCTACTTCAGATTTTCAGCCATCTGTATTGTTGCCTGGGCAACCCTTGGCACGGCGTTCGGCAAAGAGGCTGAAGTCCCTTCGATCGAGACTTGGACTTCTCAGATGAGTCGCCACGAAGGATTCTTCACCTATTACTGGGACCGGACGCGAGGAAAGATTTGGCTCGAAATTCCCTCCGAGCGAGGAGATTTTCTGTACGTTGACTACTTAGGTGCCGGACTCGGTTCTAATCTAGTTGGCCTGGACCGGGGCCGCCCAGGCGGCAACAGGATAGTGAGTTTTGAGAGAGTCGGTCCGAAGGTGCTCCTTGTCGAATCAAACCTGCGTTATCGAGCCCTCAGCGAGGACCCTCTGGAGCGAGGAGCCGTCGAAGATTCGTTTCCCAGGTCAGTGCTTTGGGGCACCAAAGTCGTCGCGGAATCCGAGGAACGTTTCCTTGTAGACTGGACGGAGTTCTTGCTGAGCGACGTTCACGGTGTCATACAAACTTTGAAGAGCACGGAACAGGGCGATTACGAACTCGACAACTCTCGATGTGCAGTCTACCTACCAGGGACGGAGGCCTTTCCAGAGAACACGGAGTTTGAGTCTACGCTTACTTTTGTAGGCAATTCACCAGGCCGGATAGTGTCGGAAATGTCGCCTGATCCTTCTGCTGTGACCCTGCGAGAACATCATTCCTTTGTCCAGTTGCCTGCTGAGGGATTTCAGCCTCGAAAATTCGATCCTAGATCGGGGGCTATCGCCATGACATTCTTCGACTATGCCTCTCGATTAGATGAGCCCTTGGCCAAGCAATATATCCTCAGACATCGGCTACAGAAGAGAGATCCTTCCGCAACACTCTCCGAACCCATTGAACCGATCGTTTACTATGTAGACCCAGGAGCCCCGGAACCGGTGCGATCAGCACTGATTGAAGGAGCTTCGTGGTGGAACGAGGCGTTCGAAGCAGCCGGGTTCAAGGACTCTTTTCGCGTTGAGATCCTTCCAGCGGGTGCTAGTCCACTGGACGTACGTTACAACGTCATACAGTGGGTTCATCGCTCAACTCGAGGCTGGTCTTACGGAAGCTCCATCATTGACCCTCGAACCGGAGAGATCATTAAAGGCCACGTTTCCCTCGGATCACTGAGAGTACGCCAGGACCGGCTCATTTTCGAGGGGCTTCAGCCGCCATATCCTGCGAGCAGCTGTCAAGCGGAGAATTCTGCTGGTGCCGAAGCGCTCACCGCACTGGACGACACTGTAGATCCCATCCAGGTGGCCTTGGCGCGCATTCGACAGCTCTCGGCTCACGAAGTCGGGCACACACTCGGATTCTCCCATAACTTCGCAGCGAGCACATTCGGTCGTGCATCGGTGATGGACTACCCTGCCCCGCTTGTCAAGATCACTGCCTCGGGAGAACTGGACCTTTCGGAGGCCTATACAACGGGGATAGGTGAATGGGACAAGGTGTCCGTCCGTTATTCCTACTCAGAGCATCCTCCTGATAGTGACGAAGCCCAAGCCCTTAACGCCATAATCTCTGACGCCCTGGAATCCGGCATGTATTTCATGAGCGATCCGGATGCGCGTCCGCGAGGCGGAGCTCACCCCTTTGCACACCTTTGGGACAATGGGGCTGATCCCGTCGAACAACTCGACCACATCATGAGGGTGAGACGGATTGCGCTCCAGCGGTTGGGGGCGGAGGCCGTAAAGGAAGGAGAACCACTCGCCAACCTGAAAGCAGCCTTCGTTCCGGTCTATTTGTTTCATAGGTACCAGGTGGAAGCAACTGCCAAGCTGCTGGGAGGAGTCGACTACCGCTACAATCTTCGAGGCGATGGCCAACCGCTCCAGAAACGGGTACCACCGGAGATTCAACGAAAAGCGTTAGATTCACTGCTCAAGGCTCTGGAACCTGCCGAATTAATCATACCTGAAGCTCTCCTCCCTCTACTGGTGCCCGATCCCAATGGTTCTCAGGGGCTGAATGAACAGATGCCCGGGTATACAGGAGTCATATTTGATCCCCAAGGCGCGGTGGAGGTCGCTGCCGACCTGGTCGTCAGCATGATTCTGCAACCGGAAAGGGCCGCCAGATTGACTCATCTTGATGGCTACGGTTCCTTCTCCAACTTCGCCGACACAATTGAAGCGCTTCTGGGAGCTACCTGGTATTCCGAAGGCAGCCATGAACCAGCACTCGCCGCCGGCAAAAGATCTGTAGAGACGGTCGTCCTTGACCGATTAATCAGGTTGGCTGAAACCCGTGAGGCCTCCGCAGAAGTGAGAGCAACCGCCCTGCAAAAGTTGATTGAACTGAAGGACTATCTGTCGGATTATTCGGCTGGAGGGTCCGACCAAGACCAGGTGCTTGGAGATTGGGCCCGGGCGGAGATCGACCGTTTCCTTGACCGTCCCTTTTCCAAGCCGGGAAGCCGCTACGAAATGAAGCTCCCGCCGGGAAGCCCTATCGGAGACCCCAAGTAGCCCACTGGTCTTGTCTTGCACAAGCTGCAAAGTTGTAAGCTCTGAGCTGCCTATCCTATAGTAGGACCTAATATGGACCCAATTCACGCACACGAAGGCTGGTTTGTCTCGCACCTCTTCTACCGGATCAACCGAACTGTCTGGGAGTCACTGAACCCCACTCAGCAAACAAAACAGAGAGATACGTTTCGGCGACTGGTCAAAGACTTTCGGAGGGCTGAGCACTGCCAGATTCACTGCTACTCCATCTGGGGGCTGAAGGCCGACCTCGGCATGATCCTGATAAGCCCAGAACTCCACAACCTCAATGATGCAGAATTCGACCTGTCAACGGCTCTTTCTCCTGGTGTCCTGGAACCGGTGGATTCGTTCATCTCCCTCAGCGAAACTTCAGAGTACATGTCTCAGACTCAGGACTATGATCGAACTCTGAGAGAAAAAGAGGGCCTTACTCCTGACTCTCCTGAGTACCAGGGGAAGATGGAAGCCTTTCGCCGACGGATGCAGGTCTATACGGACGACCGCCTTTACCCAAGCATCCCGGAGCACAAAATCATGTGCTTCTACCCGATGAACAAGCAAAGAGGGGACCAGGAGAATTGGTATCTTCTCGACTTCGAAACACGAAAGAAGTATATGGCCGGGCATGCCATAACCGGGCGCAAATTCCAGCCACACATCAAACAGTTGGTCACCGGCTCAATTGGCCTCGACAACTGGGAATGGGGCGTGACGCTTTTTGCCGATGACCCCTTCTATTTCAAGAAAATTCTTTATGAAATGCGCTACGACGAGGCGAGCGCTCGTTTCGCTGAATTTGGCAGTTTTTATGTCGGCATTCGTCTGGAACCTGGAGAACTCTTGAAGAGGCTACGCCTGTAACCCCTTTTAAAACTGAACCCGATCTACAGGAAGAACGGATTCCACTCGAGATGGCAATCATGGAAAGGAGAGAGTAATGGCAAGACCAGTTACGCTATGTACCGGGCAGTGGGCTGATCTCGATTTCGAAACCCTCTGTCAAAAGGCAAAACAGTTTGGCTATGACGGGGTCGAGTTGGCTTGTTGGGGCGATCACTTCGAGGTCACGAGAGCCCTCGAAGAAGAGGGCTATTGCGATGGCCGCTGGGAAGTCTTGAATCGACATGGACTGAACTGCTTTGCCATCAGTAACCACCTGGCTGGACAAGCCGTGTGTGACCTTATCGACTCGAGACACAAAGCGATAATCCCGGCTCATGTCTGGGGAGATGGGGATCCGGAAGGAGTGCGACAACGCGCCGCAACCGAGATGAAGAAGACTGCTGAAGCTGCGGCGAAGTTTGGAGTCAAGGTGGTGAATGGTTTTACAGGAAGCAGTATCTGGCAATACCTGTATTCCTTTCCCCCGGTCGCCCCGGAAACTATCGAAGCCGGGTATTTAGATTTCGCCGAGCGCTGGATTCCCATTCTCGACGCCTATCAGGAGCTGGAAATCCAGTTCGCCCTCGAGGTGCACCCGACTGAGATCGCTTTCGATATATCGAGCGCACAGCGAGCCCTGGACGCCTTGGAACTACATCCGGCCTTTGGATTCAATTTCGATCCCAGCCATTTCGGGTACCAGGGAGTCGATTATGTCGGATTCATCAGGACTTTTGGAGATCGTATCTTCCACGTACACATGAAAGATGTGTACTGGTCAGATAAGCCGTGCCGTTCCGGGGTTTTGGGCGGGCGTCTGGGCTTCGGTCACCCTGACCGTTTCTGGGATTTCCGTTCGCTTGGCCGGGGCAAGATCGACTTTGAGGAAATCATCCGTTCATTGAATGAAGTCGGCTACTCCGGACCACTTTCGGTCGAATGGGAAGACGTTGGAATGGATCGCGAACACGGCGCTACCGAAGCAGCTGCCTTTGTCAAGAAACTCGATTTCAAGACTTCAGGCGTTGCCTTCGATGCCGCGTTTGCGCGGGAATAGGCTTGGGTCTTGGGTCTTGGGGTCTTGTCGAAGTGCGAAGGACGAATGTCGAACGACGAACGGCCGCATGGGGACATTCGTCATTTGACATTTGACATTGCTTCACCCTTCGGTGACCTTGATCCATACTTTACGCTGGCGGGGTCCATCAAACTCGCAGAAATAGATCCCCTGCCAGCGCCCCAACTGAAGCCTTGAATCCTCGACCAGGATCTGCAGCGAAGGGCGCGTTACCGAGGAGAGGAAATGCGCCGGAGAATTACCTTCGCCATGATCAAAACGCACTTTTGGAACCAGTTCCTCGAACGCCCGCTCGAGATCTGTACCTACATCTGGATCGGCGTTTTCATTGATGACCAGTCCCGCCGTCGTGTGAGGACAGAAGACAAAACACACCCCTTCTGAAATCTCGCTGGAACGGACCACCTCTGAGACTTGTCTCGTGATGTCCCGTAACTGCAGTCTTCGATTCGTCGGCACCTCGATCTGCTGCTTCTTCATTGGCTCACAATCCCTTCAATACAACGTTCATCAATCGTCATTCGCACTTCGCACTTCGATAAGCCCCAACTCCCAGGGAGTAAGACCTAGACCCAAGGGTCTGCTGCCCAAATGAGCACTAGGGCCGAGGGCTAAGCTCGAAGCTCGAAATCCGAAGTTCGAAACAAGCTCAAAATTAGAAGGTCTAAGGTCAAAACGCCGTAAAGTGACTGTTTATAAATAGGTGATCGCGTCGACATCCCGTTTCAGTCCTTAGATATTCGAGCTTGGATATTGTTTCGAATTTCGAGCTTCGAACTTCGAACTTCCGTTTTTCCGGTTTGGGCAACAGACCCCCAAAACCCGAGACCCATCCGGCCGTTTGTCATTTGACATTCGACATTCGCACTTCCATGAGCTCCCAGTTCCTAGCCTCTCCTTTCACTGATTCTGATCAGCTGATTGATCGGAGGGGACTCAACAACCTGCCTTTTCCCGCTCGGCCAGAGGATCTCGACAGAAAGCACCCGGCTGGAGTTTCCCAAGCCAAACGTAAGTCGCAACTGGGACTGTGAACAGTAACTTCCGCCCGTCTTCACATACCCCATCTGGACGCTGTGACTTGAACGGACGACAACGGTTGAGCCGATTCCGTTCCGATTGCTCTTTTCGCCCTCGAGTATAACTGCGAGCCATTTGTTCTTGTTGCCGCCATCATTACGGAGGAGACGCGGGACGCTTCCACAGGTCGTCACCAGAATGTCCAGATCTCCATCGTTATCATAATCTCCGTATACAGCTCCTCGAGCCACCACCGGCTTAGCCAGATCACTTCCCGTTTCCAAGCTAACGTCCTTGAACCTTCGGCCGTCAAGATTGCGAAACAGGAGGGCCGGTTGAGCGTATGACACTCTCTTTTGAACAAGACCAATATCATTCTCAACATGTCCGTTCGCTGCGAAGATGTCCAGCCGGCCGTCCAGGTCAAAATCAAAGAAGAAGGTGCCGAAGGTAAGGGACAAAAGGCTTGCAGGGCCTACCGTTGAGGTGGGGGCATCGTCAATAAAAAATCCTGCCTGTTCGTTGTGGTAGAGCGAAATCATTTCATTGGAGAAGTTCCCGATCAACACACTCATATAACCCGACCGGTCGTAGTCCCCTGCATCAATTCCCATCGCTCCTCGAGCCAACCCGTCTTCACTGAAAGCTATGCCTGCAAGAACACCGACTTCCTCAAAGGTCCCATCGCCCCGATTCTCCCAGAGCTTGTTGGGTTGGGTATCATTGGCCAGCATGATATCGGGCCAGGCGTCCTTGTTGTAGTCGAAGACCAGTACGCCTAATCCCTTGTTGGTGTCGTCCAACAAGTTCGCGCGTTTGGTCACATCCTCAAACTTTCCGCCACCCAGGTTTCGGTAGAGGCGCGAAGAGGCCCCTTTGTAGGCTTCGGGGGTACAGTAGGATTTGTTCTGTCCGTCCAGGCTGCAATAGATGTCCTTGTCTATACTCCAATCCACATAATTCGATACAAACAGGTCCAGCAACCCGTCACGGTCGAAATCCAAGAACGCGCAACTGGTTCCAAAACCGGGATTTCCGAGGCCCGAAGCTAGGGTGACATCTCTGAATCTTCCATTACCAAGGTTCTGATATAGATGGTCGGGACCGAGTCCAGACACATAGAGGTCCATATCGCCGTCGTTGTCATAATCCGCGGAAGCAACACCCATCCCGTAGGCCTGAATTGCGAGTCCCGCTGATCTGCTGACGTCAGTGAAAGTCCCATCCTGGTTGTTCCGGAACAACGCGGATGTGCTTCCGCCCCGTCTCCCCTCGAGATTCATCCCGTTGGGCAGAAAGATGTCCAGCCAGCCATCGTTGTTGTAGTCAAAGAAGGCCCCTCCAGAACCCATTGTCTCAGGAAGAAGCTTCTTGCCGGCGGCTCCATTGTTATGGGTGAAGTGGATTCCTGCCAGCTCGGTTACATCGACAAACTTCACCTGTGAATACGAGCTTCCCAACATGAACTGAAAAACCACGAAGACCAGGAACGAATCTTTTATCTTCAAATTCTTCTCAAACTCTCCTTAACGGATGGGTAAGGTAATAGCCGGTAGTTCCCACGAGAATAATTGGGGCAAACCCGAACAACTGGAGGCTAAAACGAATCATCGCTCAGTTCTTCAACCGGGATCATCTCGAGCGGATAGGTCACAT
>JAUVSF010000513.1 GCA_030597245.1 Acidobacteriota bacterium | reverse complement strand
GGCCCCATACCTCTAGCGGTATCAGGCGTCCTCTCCTCTGGGAGTACGACTGGCCCCCCCCCCTGAAAACGGTCCGGAAACAGAACCAGTATCTGGGCCAATGGAAGGAGGCAGGAAATGGCAAGAAGACACTACCGGTCTGAAGAGATCATCGCCAAGTTACGAGAGGCGGAGATCCTGTTAGCACAAGGGATGAAGGTACCTGATGTCGTCCGAGAACTTGGCATTCACCAGGTGACCTACTACCGCTGGAGGAAAGAATACGGCGGCATGCGAGTTAATCAGATGAAACGTCTCAAGGAACTGGAGACAGAGAACTCCCGGCTTCGCAGAGCAGTTTCCGATCTCACACTGGACAAGATGATTCTTCAGGAAGCAGCCAAGGGAAACTTCTGAGCCCCGAACGTCGTCGTCGTTGTAGCGATGCTGTAAGACAACGTCTCGGGGTGTCCGAACGGAGGTCATGTCTGGTACTGAGACAACATCGCTCAGTGCAGCGCCACACCGTACAGATGCGAGATGATGAGGACGTGTTGACGAAGGCCATCATCCAGTTGGCAAGCCAGTATGGACGGTATGGGTACCGACGAATCACCGCGCTTCTTCGACGAGCCGGCTGGCATGTGAACCACAAGCGAGTGGAGAGGATCTGGCAACGAGAGGGATTGAGAGTTCCTCAGAAGCAATCGAAGAGAGGAAGGCTCTGGATGAACGATGGTTCGTGTGTCCGCCTCCGGCCACAGCATCCGAACCACGTCTGGGCCTACAACTTCGTAGCCGATCGAACCCATGATGGTCGAGCGTTCAGGATGCTGACGGTGATTGATGAGTTCACACGGGAGTGTCTAGCCATCGTTGTTGACCGAAGGCTACGTTCTACCAACGTAATCGAAACACTGGCTGAGTTGTTCATCAGGAAGGGACTACCGGACCACATTCGCTCGGACAATGGCCCTGAATCCTGTGCGAAGGCGGTTAGAGAGTGGCTGGATCGAATGCATATCGGTTCGGCTGCTGATCGAGGAGCGGTATACCTGGCTGGTACGTACCGTTCTGTTGGGAGGGGGTGGCCTACGCGCTACCTCCTACCAGATTTTCCGCCGACGCGATACGGTCTAGGCGTCTCCCCGAGGGAAGGTCGTCTAAGGTTATACTCATCCAACCTTCGATCCTTCTTGTCTTCAGCTATCCACTGAGCCATGTAGTCACCGATAGCTTGACTCAAAGCAATGCCACTATGTGTTGAAGCCACGAAGATGTTTCGATGACCTGGGAGTTGGTCCAGTATAGGGTGCCCATCGAACGGCATCGGGCGAAGGCCGGAGAAGCTCCGTATGATACGAGCATTGCGCAACTCAGGTGACTTCAACATGTCGTCAGCGGCAATTGACTGCAGACCAGAGAAGGTGTTTCTATTGTCATACCCGACTTCCTCTGAGTTGAACCCTAGGAGGATATTCCCTCGCCAGCCCTGCGAGATTCCTGGGCCTATTACATGTGTGAAGAGCCTTGGCATCCTCTGCGTGATGAGGACCTGCCCACGCACGGGCCTCAAAGGTAGGCCAATCCCCATTGACTGGCAGATCAGTGGCGACCAGATCCCCGCGGCTATGACTACTTTCGCTGCTTCGAATACTCCACTAGATGTTACAAGTCGCACGGTACGACGTCCTGGTTCAACTCGTAGAACACGGGTGTTGAAGTATAGAGAACCTCCCTGATTCTGTATGCGAGCTACAAGTCCTCTCAGGACTGCAAATGGATCAACTCGGCCATCGGTAGGGCAGAAAGCTGCACCAAGGATTTTATCTGTTGAAAGATGAGGCTCGAGATCGCTGACCCCTGCCCGGTCGATATAGGAGACATCGATACCTGCGGTCCTGTTGAGTTGGATTATCGTTTCCCCCTCTTTCAGCATTGCCGGGGTCCTGAATATCCGAATCATCCCACATCTCTCGTAGTGTATCTCCCTTCCCAAGTTGACTGCCAATTCAGCAAACAGCTCCTTGCTTCGCTCTGCTAGAAGCGCGTAGTTGACAGGGGTTCGCGAAGACGCTCCCACAAGACCCATTGTGGCACCACTACAGCCTGAGCCCAGGTATCCCTTCTCCACAACCCCTACATCGATTCCTCTCTTCGATAAGTAGTAGGCAATCGAGATTCCTATGATCCCACCACCCACCACGAGAACATCATGAGTCGGGTGGGGCACTATTCCTCCCTCTCGTTCGTCGCCAGCCATTCGGGGACATTCTCCGCTCCGAGTGCAATCGCCTCGAGTGTTACTGGGCGCAAAGGAAATCGCACCTTCATTGGAGTGGCAGCTCTTTCTGACAGCACTCCCTCTTGCTGGAGGATTTGCGATATGAGGTGACTACATGTGCGTCCTTGACATAGCCCCATGCCAGCTCTTGTCATACGCTTGATTTCGTCCAGAGTCCTGCATCCGTCATGGATGGCGTCGAGGATCTCAGCCTTCGTCACTTCCTCACACCTGCATATCACGAGGGTCTCATCGTTACTGGGCATATTCTGCTCCTCCTACACGCAGGGCTCGAACTTGCATTCCTTGCCCCTTCTTAACCGCTAGAGTGACTACGATTGTCCGATCGTTACTCTTGGAGGTCGCCACTTGAGCAACTTTGCCTGGTCCGACCAGATCGCCCTCCCGGTTAAGTGCATCAACGATCTCACCAACCTGAGGGACTGGCAACATCTCATACGGAAGAGACACGATATCCTCAGTCTCTGCCGATAAGTCCACAACAAAGATTGCAAGTCCAGGGCATTTCGCGATGCAAGCTCCGCAACCGCTGCATTGATCCGACTTGAGCATGGGCCGGTTTGTAATGGGATGGCCCAGTTCTATCGCTCCATTTGCGCAGCCAATCTCGCAAGGATTACAGGGGATCTCTTCACTACACTCAATGACTGCCACGGGCCCTTGGAGCAGACGTCTTAGACTTGGTACTCCTGGGCATTCACTGAGCTCGCTGGCATCTAAGATGCCTGCTGTTCGCAAGTTTAGAGCAGAAGCGCCGCCTTCATCCGGTTTCATACTCTGACTCCATCCTCTCTTTAGCACGTTTTCTCTCACGCCCGAACGGACCTGATCGGAGTTCGTTCAGAGACTCTCTTATCTCACGGATTTCCTCCTCGCAGGTTGTGCCTTTGCCATACCCCAGAGATGTGGCTGCCGCTATACCTGCAAGTCTTCCTTCCTCAATTCCTGTGGAGGCCTCCTCAACTCCTGCTGCATCTCCTGCTACAAACCAACCAGGCACCCCAGTCTCCATAACCGAGTTATGTAGTGGAACATAGCCGCCCAATGAAACTGAGAAACCCATCCGGCATCCGAGCCATTGCGGGACCTCGATTCGTGGTGAGAGACCCACGGCTAGGCAAACCGTATCGACAGTGATGATCCTCTCCTCTCCTGATGGGGTTCCATCTTGATCCACGATACACAGGACGACTTCCTCTACGCGATCCCTCCCTCGAGCTTCCTTCACCGACATCCCTGTGAGAATCGGGACGCCCAGCCGCTTAACCTTGCTCGCATGCACGCCCCAACCCCCGATTTCCGGTCTCATCTCCACAATCCCGGCAACTTCGCTTCCTGCTTGCAGCAGTTGGTAAGCTACGACGAGGCCAACATTGCCGCTTCCAATAACGAGCACTTTCTGCCCAACAACAACTCTGTACAGATTCACGAAGGTTTGCGCAGCGCCGGCTGTTATTACACCCGGCAAAGTCCAGCCTGGAAAAGCCACAGCTTTTTCTGAAGCACCAGTCGCGATGATTCCACGCGATGCCCTGAAACGAAACAGACTTCCGTCTCTGTCAGAGAAGATGACCGAATCCTCGAAAACACCGACAGCGCTCATCCCCTGTAGGAGTTGAACGCCTAGCTTCTGAGCTTTACTGGCCAGCTGGTTAGCAAGATCG
>JAUVSF010000677.1 GCA_030597245.1 Acidobacteriota bacterium | reverse complement strand
TAGTAACCTTGGGCGCGGTTCCACCTTACACCGCTGCTTTGGCACGACCTCGCGGCACAGCTCTGCCGAATATCCCGAAGCTTCACGCTGAGAAGTGTACGGGCTGCGGCCGCTGTTGGCCCGTCTGCCCTGATTCGGCCATCGGTGTCACGGTACTTGGGCTTCAAGAGTATCTGGACGGCGCGGCAGGACTCACCGGAATCGACGGGAAGGTTTCGGGAGCGGTTCGAAGGGCCCATCGCCCGATTGCCGCACGCGCAGCAGTGATTCTTTCGAAACAGGAGGATCGCCAAGTCACAGCTGAGATTCTGATGGACGCATACACGGCGGTATCTAAGAAGATGCCGATCCCTGATGCAGAGCGTGAGGAGTACGCCGGCGTCTTTCGAGCTACCGTGGAGATTGCCTCAAAATTGAACCCTGTGATCTCACCGGTCTTCTATGATCAACCGGAAAGCGTCAAGAAAGGAACCGGAAAGATTCTTCTTCTCGCTATTAACCCGGACGCCTGCCAGGGATGTCAACTCTGCATCACGAGCTGCCCCGAGACAGCTCTCACGGCTGTTGAGCGGGCCGGAGAAATCCACGGTCAATCTCAAGAAGGGTGGCGTGTCTGGGAACAGATGCCGGATACGTCTGGCGAGACCATTGCTCAGGCCGCAGAAAGTCTCGATTGGGGAACGCTGGCAGCTCGCCTTCTTTCGCGCCACTGCTCTCAAGTCCAGGCGGTCGGTAGTTTTGGCGAACCAGGCTCTGGAGAGCGCCTCGCCGCAAGGCTGGTCACCTCGATCACCGAATCGGTCATCCAGAAGCACATGGCAGAGCTTGCAGCTAAGTCGGAAGGGCTGGCGAAATCGCTAAATGACGAGGTTAAAGCCCTCCTTGCCGAGGGCCTGTCAGGGGCCGAGTCTGGAGCTATTCAAGCAGCTCTCGAGAAGTTACCAAGGCACAGAACGAACCTCAGTGATCTGAGTGATCGTCTCTCCGAACTTGGCAAGTCGGTTTCGATAGACCCTGTTAAAACCCTGCGGCTGATCCAAATCGCCCAAGAACTCAGTAACGATCACTGGAACATCACCGAAGGGGTTCACGGGCTGGGTAGAGCTCGCTTTGGGATCGTCATACTAAGCAACCGAATTGCCCGGTGGGCGGGGAGATTCCCAAATCACCCTTATCTGGCTCCACTCATCGTAGATCCTTCAAAAGATGGCGCCCAGCTCGTATTTGGTTTGGCCAAAGCCATTACCGCCAAGCATCTGGACAAGATTCGCCTGCAACGAAAAGCAGAACTTTGGCTCGATTCGCCTCCCGACCTTCCCGGCCGGCTATACGACGCAGATCTCATTAGTTGGCAAGATCTAAGTGTCGAGGAGAAACTTGCCTGTCCTCCCCTTCTGGTCTTCGCGGACGAGACTGCTCTGGGACGCCAGGGCCTTGCTGAGTTCAGTTCATTGCTGACGTCGGAACTGCCTGTCAAGTTTGTGTTGCTGGATTCGAGAAACATTAAAGAGCAGGTCGCGGAGCCGGCGCTTCTGGCCATGTCTTATCAGTCTGCCTTCGTCTTGAGTTCTTCCCTTGCTTATCCTGAACACTTCGCGGCCGGGCTGGATCAAGGACTGGCCTACCCGGGGCCTTCGCTTGTCCACCTCCATGTTCCGGTCCCGAGCGAGGATGGATACGCGACTGCCAAGACAATCGAGCGAGCTCGCCTTGCGGTCGAAGCCCGCGTTCATCCACTCCTTACGTTTGATCCATCGGCGGAAGGTACGTTTGGGTTACGACTATCCCTTGAGGGGAACCCTTCCTTAGCCTCTGATTGGGGCGAATTGAACCCACTCGAATGGGCTCTTGGCGAGAAGAGGTTCGCGAAAGACTTTTCGCCGGTCGATGAGGACGCTGATGCGGTCTCTCTCGAGGAGTATATCGAACTCGAACCTGGCGAAAGAATCGGCAAGACTGTTGAATTAGAGAACCCTGCTAATGGAGAAGTGCTCGAGGCCAGCTCGAAAATGGCGCATGAAACGGCCCGAAGACTCTTGATTTGGAGGACTTATCAGGAGATAGCTGGACAGACCAGTCCATTTGTTGAACGCATTCGCGCCGACGTTGAGAAGGAGATCGAGGCAAAGCAGCAGGAGAAATTCGAGGCAATGCAGAAAGACTACGAAGGCCAAATCGCAAAGCTGAAGGGCGAGTCCGATGGAAGGGTCGCGGATCAGTTGCGCCAGCGGTTACTCGTGCTGGCCGGTTTCGGCCCCAGCTCCTCCGAATCGAAGGAAGACGCCAGTGAGTAGCGCCGCATTGTCCGGCTTCCCGACATTCCGACATGGAGTCCATCCTCCCGAGCTCAAGGAGGCGACGCACCCCAGAGTCATTGAGAGGGTCCCTTTTGTCCAGGAGTATGTACTGCCCCTTTCACAGCACATCGGTGCACCTTCGGTAGCTATTGTGAAGCCGGGTCAGCGAGTGTTGCGAGGCGAAATGATTGCCGAGCCTGGTGCCTTTGTGTCAACTTCACTGCACTCGCCGGTCACGGGCACCGTTAAGGCGGTTGAACCCCGACTGCATCCAACCGGCAAGATGATGCCGGCAATCGTGATTGAAGCCGATCCTTATGCGAGCCAGAAGATCAGGCCGGCGGAGCGCCCCAAACCCGAGACTCTATCGAACGAGGATCT
>JAUVSF010000740.1 GCA_030597245.1 Acidobacteriota bacterium | reverse complement strand
CGGATCTGACCCTTGAAGATGAAGGCGAAGATTGCCTGCTCCTTCTGTCACCCATATCCCTTCACTACCTTCGGCTGACCGAAAAACATCTGGAAGAGCAGCTGAAATCGGCTCTGCTGGTGGGGTTGTCGCGACGGCGCGCCGTGATAGAAGCGTCCGCACCGTTATCTGCGTATTCAAACATTTTGCTACAACTGGGGGAAGATAGCCTGGGAGAAGTGCAGGACTTGTATGCCAAGGTGATTCGTCCTTTGGATAAATCGAACGATCGTTATCTTATTCATTTTACCTCTGTTCCTCCAGGCACCCAGGAATGGCTGGGCAGTCTCCCAAGGGGAAAAAAGGTCGTCTGAAGCTATTTTGAAATCGTTCAAGAGAGACCGAAACTGACTCTAGAAATCGTGGTTTCAGCCTGGTTTTTGAAAACCCCGCCAGCAGATTCATCCGCTTACCCGCCGCCTGACAGAACCGAAAGCGCCGGGCGGAAGTTCGAAAGATTTGGTATTGAGTTGCGAGGGTAGGGATTAGAAGTGGGTCTGGGAAACTGCCAAAAAGTTGGTAAATACTAGGAAATACAACCAATTAACCGGGCTTTCCGCCAAGAAAACTATCGGTGTGTACCAGCAGAATCGGTCAACGGAAGGGCTCTGGGGAAACCGGATAAAGTTTCCCCAGGTCAAGTGATTGATTGAATCTAAAGTGCCTCGGCCCCGGCCACAGCACACGTGTGGTCGTTCTCGACCGAGGAGCCGGAAACGCCGATCGCACCCACGATGTTACCCGACTTGTCCTTTAGGGGAACACCCCCAGGGAACGTTATCAGTCCGCCATTGGAAACCTCGATGTTGTACAGGGCGCCACCGGGCTGGCTCAATTCGCCGATCGAACCCGTGGGCATATCGAAAAACCGCGCTGTACGGGCCTTTTTGATGGCAATGTCGATACTACCCAGCCACGCGCCGTCCATCCGTTCGAACACCTTCAGGTTTGCCCCCGCGTCTACCACGGCGATATCCATCTTGCAGTTTATTGCCTCCGCCTGTTTGCGCGCGGCCTCGACGACACGCTGCGCGGATTCCAAATCAATGTCTGACATGTTCATACTCACGGGCTGCACTCCTCTAATTGCCTGGTTAAAAGATACAGTCCAACCGACTGCGAGAAGATGTTGGACCTACATTGATATAGAACATAACACCATTATCCGCACGGGTTCAATTTGGTCTTAAACGGGGCGAAACGCTTTGGGAAAATGCGTCCACAGGTAGCCACCGGGATGGTGACTCGACTCCCGGTTGTCGAAGTATTTCTCAGGCAGAGACTTCAGAGCAACGGGGCGTCCCAGTGTCGTATCCTCGGCTAGGTAAACTTCACCCATCCCGCCCTCGCCCAGCTTCTCCAGAATACGGTAGTGGGAGACAGTCTGTCCGATCATGGCGTCCCCTCAGCTGCGGCCAGATGCCTCTGGATCGCCTCCTCCGGCAGGTTCAGCTTACGGAGGAGTTGCTCGAAGCGAGGGTCGTCTCGTAGGGAGTCCCAGACAGGGCTTGATGGAGCAGCCTCGTATCCCCATAACGGCAGCTCCCAGAGCCTTTCGAGCCACTCGAACGCCTGATCCTTCTCGCCAAGCAGCGCATAGCTGACGGCGATTCGGTAGGGAAACTTAACAGGTTGTTCCAAGTGAAAATCTAACCCCCATTCCCACAGGCCTTTCACGCCCGACGCATCAAATCTTTCCCGCAATGTGTGTAACGCACTCAAGTCTGAGCCGAAGAAAGTGGCGTCTCTTTCCACCGCAGCGACGAACGAATCAAACGCCTCTTGCTCCATGCCTTTTAGCCCATAGCAGAAATAGAGCATCAAATAGGGCTCGGAGTACTGAGGATCTAAAGCGAGAGCCATCTCGGCCTGCTCCATGGCCCGATCATATTCTCGGCTCCAGAGGAAGGCGTAGCCGATCATAACCTGCTGCACGGATGAGAGAGGATCGGAAAGTCCCAACTCCCGCTCGATCACAGTAATGCGTCCCTCCCGGCGGCCAATCCAGTCG
>JAUVSF010000087.1 GCA_030597245.1 Acidobacteriota bacterium | reverse complement strand
GAAAGCCATGTGGCTGTTAGGGGATTGGGGTGTTGGAGTGTTGGAGTTTCGGGGTGTTGAGGTCTCGACAATCGACAATCGAATATTCCTCATGTCCTTGGTGGTGGTTAATCCCCTTGTTTCAATTGAGGCTGTCGGGTGCGTGCGTTTTCCACCAGGCTTCTGCCTTCTTCTGAGTCCAACCTTCCGCCAGGTGGCAGGCATCAAGCATCTCAGCTAGTTGGGGCATCTCTTGCGGTCGTTCCGCGGGATCCTTGGCCAGACACGACAGAATGGTTTCGTCCAGGCAGGTTGGGACTTCGACTTCGCTTCGCTGGGAGGGCGGGGTTGGGGGAGTTTTGACGTGATTGACGACAATCTCCATGGCAGTTTCACCCTCGAACACGAGCATTCCGGTTAGCAACCAGTACCCGACGCAGCCAAGAGCGTAGATGTCACTGGTCGCATTGATCTCGGTCTTACCGAGAGCCACTTCGGGTGCCATAAAGGCGGGGGTTCCCGTCGTTGTTCCCTCGGCCGTCAACTTGAGTTCGTCGGTATCGACGTGGGGAAGAGCTTTCACAAGTCCGAAATCGAGGACTTTCACAAAGTCGTCGAGCACTCCCATCGGTCCAACGAATATGTTCGATGGTTTGATATCCCGATGGATCAGACCCTTTTTGTGAGCTTCAGTAAGTGACTCCGCCACCTGTTTGAGGAGATAAGTGGCCCGATCCGGGGGAAGTGGCCCGAATCTGTCCACTAGAGTGTCCAAATCGAAACCTTGAAGGTACTCCATCACGTAGTAAAACGTTCCCTCCGTTGTACTGCCAAAATCGTACAGTTCGACCGTATGGGGTGAACGGAGTGAAGCCGTGATTTGAGCCTCTCGCTGAAAACGTGAAACCAGGGAGTCCGTTTGGCCATTTCCGTTGGCTCCGAGTACGTCCGACCGGATCATTTTGATCGCGGCAGGTCGAGCCAGGAGCCGGTGCTCGGCTTTCCAGACTTCTCCCATCCCTCCACTGCCGATCTTCTCCTGCAGCTGGTACATCCCCATCTCTCGCATCTGGGCGGCATTAGACCGCATCTGGTACACGAGGTGGGAGCCTGCAATCGCAATCACGGAGCCTACAAAGATGAAGAGCCCAGTGTAGCTAACATCTTGTATCGATAACGCTGCCTCTAGAGCGGGTCGCAGTCTGGGGAATCCAAACCAGAGTATGGTCGTGAGGACCGCAGGAGCGGCAGCGAGCACTCCGATTACCAGGGTTGCTCGACGCCAACTGTTGGGTATGAACATACCGTAAACCACAATCAGTGCAAAGAAACTGATTGCGGCACGGTAGATGCCGGTCGGTAAATACGAAGTTGCGGCCTGTCCGCTCATTGAAATGACAAACTGGAAGTTGAACAGGAAAAGATGGATGAGCATGGTCGCGAAGATCAGGAGTTCGACCGCGCGGAGCTTCCGTAGAGTAGGCAGCTTCGCATACTTCACGTACAGTGCGCATCCGCCCAGTAAGAAGAACGTGACGATCTGTTCAAACGAGAAAAACCGGTCAATGATCAGAGCTCTCAGCGAGAAAAGGGTTAGACAGAGGAGAAGGATCAATGAACCAGCCAGCAGCCTCATTCTGAGGATCTCCCGGGTCTCTGACATGAGCTGCTGCTCGGCGCCCTCCATGACTCCGTGCTGAGGACAGAAGATCCTCTTGAGGACCGAGCCGTTCCTGCAGTTGCCGGCAGCTTCCGGTTCAAGAGCGGTCTCGATTAAGTCGCTTCCCACTTGATCTTCAATTGGAGGTGCAGTTTCTAAGTCTTGTTTCGTTGTCATCCGAACTCGCCTGTCCTAGCTAGAATGACGAGCCTTGCGCACCAAACGATTCATTTTCAAGGCAGGGGTATGGGGTTCAAAGTACCAAATGCAACATGATCACTGCGAGGTCTGCCAGGAAGAGAGCCTTACAAGTCGTGACCGGTTGTCGGGGTGGAAGGTGGAACCGGGGATGGCCGGCATCTCCGTTCGTGCTCCGCCTGTCCTCCGTAGCTTTAGCGAAGGAGGACCTGTCGCGCCGTAGCTCGAAGAGCGAAGGGGGATGATCGTGATCGTAATCGAATAAACCCTTCGCACTCTTGGCGGCTTTGCGTGAACCATAACTTCGCCAATTGTCACAGGCGAGACGGCTATGTTCCCATTCGAAAATCGAAAATCGAAAATCGGCACTCCCAAGACTCTGTTCCCGGGCGAGTCTTTCTCTTAATAGGGGCTTGTTGTAGAGTTGAGACGACACCGAATTATCCTTTCGAAGCTGCAGAGGAAGGGAAGAATGAAAACAGAGATGGATCAGCCCACTGGCGTTTCTCCTCTACCGGCCGCAGGCGGTGCTGCCAACAGCTACAGCAAAGCAAGAGGCGGCCTGAAATCGTGGCTCTTGACGATCGACCACAAGAGGATTGCGCTCCTCTACCTGGGTGCGGTGACCCTGTTCTTCATCCTGGGAGTTCTTTTCGCTTCATTGATGCGCATCGAATTGGTCAGTTCAGAGCCGGTTCTGGTATCGGATGACCTTTTCAATCGTCTTTTCACGTTGCACGGTCTATTCATGGTGTTCCTGTTTCTGATGCCGGCGATTCCAGGGGTTCTGGGAAACTTTCTGTTACCGCTGAAAATCGGTGCTCGGAACTTTGCTTTTCCGAGGCTGAATCTGCTCGGTTTCTACTCGTTCCTTTTGGGCGGGATCTGTCTCGTGATGGTGGTGCTTCGAGGCGGAGTCGATACCACTTGGACCTTTCTTCCTGTCTACACGGTTGCGACCATGACTGGCAATGTAGTGCTGAGTGCCTGCGGTGTAGTGTTGGCGTCGGTGGCTATACTACTTATGGGAATCAATTCACTGGTCACAGTTCATAAAATGAGGGCGCCGGGCCTTTACTGGTCCCGTCTTCCAGTCTTTGTATGGAGCCAGTATGCAGCGGCTGTGATCATGGTTCTGGCCACTCCGGTGTTGATCGTGGTGATGTTTCTTCTCGGAACTGAGAAGATACTTGGGAGCGGAGTGTTTGATCCTTCTATCGGCGGAGACCCGATGCTCTTCAAGAGGTTGTTCTGGCTCTGGGCCAGGCCGGCCCTCTACATCATGGTGCTGCCCGCGATCGGAATAGTGACAGAGATTCTCTCTTCACACTCTCGGAGAGAACCGTTCGGGTATCGCTTTGTTGTCGGTTCCCTTTTTGCCATCGTGGTGCTGAGCCTTTTTGGGGCTGGAGGCCATCTGCTTGTGAGCTCTCAGTCGCTGTTCGCAAGCCTGCTGGCCTCGCTGGCCGGCTACCTGGTTGCCATTCCGTTCGGGGTGATCCTGGCTAACTGGATAGCCATGCTTTACCGCGCCTCGATATCGTGGAAGAGCCCGCTCGTGTATGCGGTGGCTTTCATCGCTCTGACCCTGATCGGTGGCTTGACCGGGTTGTTCCTCTCGGGGGCCGCAGCCAACGTGCATTTGCATGGGACGTTGTTTGTGGTGGCGCATTTTCACTATTTGCTGGCTGGGGCTGTCGTGATGGCTTATCTGGCTGGGCTCCACTTCTGGTGGCCGAAGATCACAGGGCGAGCCTATCCGGAAGCTACGGCGACGGTTTCTGCCGTAGTCCTCTTCGTTGGTCTGAACTTGACTTTCTTTCCGCAGTTTCTGTTGGGATCCCTCGGAGTTCCGCGGCGGCATTTTGCGTATCCGGTAGAGTTCGAACCATTGCAGCTTCTTTCGACGGCCGGGCTGACCATACTCGCTGTCGGCTACATTCTTCCCATGGTTTACCTCTTGTGGTCTTTGCGAAGTGGGAACAGGGCTGAAGAAAGTCCGGTAGGAGCGACCGGCCTCGAGTGGAGACTGCGGTCTCCTGGCCCGTCGGAGAACTTTCTGACGACTCCTGCTATAGGAGACGAGCGGGGGTAAGAGGAGAAGGCCGGGCCTCCGAAGCTGTTGTGAACGAGGGGGCACGTAGGCAGGGGAAAGGGCAGGGGAGGCTCGGGATGGGAATTTGGAAAGGAGTCAGGTGAATGGGTTGTGAGTCCTGTGCTTTGCGAAAGTTTGCTGAGAAGAAGCCAGATAGTCTGATAGCTCGGTTGTGGCGGTGGCACACAACCTGGTGCCCGGGCTGGAAACGCTACCAGCGGGAGTTGGCGAAACAGCGAGAAGATTAAACTGGAAGTTGCGTTTCAGATTTCAGATTCTAGGTTTTCGGTGTTTGGTTTTGGCTTCCTGTGGCTGGCGGAAGGCAAATCTTGTACGTGAGGGATTGTTTCAGAACAGAAAGGACGGTATCAGTGTCGAAACTGGAAGGGAAAGTTGCCATCGTAACGGGTGGTACCAGCGGGATGGGGCGCAGTATTGCGGAACTATTTGCCTCGGAGGGCGCCGCAGTTGTTGTCAGTGGACGCTCGGAAGAACGGGGCAATGAAGTGGTTGAGCTCATCTGCACGTCCGGAGGAAAAGCGGTTTTTCTCGCCGGAGACATCTGCGAAGAGGCAGTCAACCGCCGTCTTGTCGATCTTGCGGTCAGCGAGTTTGGTGGATTGCATATTCTGATCCCAAATGCTGGAGAACTGGGCCTCGCATCTATTACCGAGATTAAGCCGGAAAAGTGGCATCAGACCCTGGCTACGAACCTGCACGCGGTCTTTTACCTCCTTCATCATGGCATTCCCGAAATTCTGAAAAGCGGTGGAGGGAGCATCGTTGTCACCGGCTCGATTGCGGCCTATAAAGCTTTCCCGAATCATGCCGCCTACTGTACCTCCAAAGGTGCTCTGATTCCGCTCATCAGGCAAGTGGCGGTCGATTACTCACCTTCTGTCCGGGCGAACATTCTCTGTCCGGGGCCAGTCGATACTCCGCTGATTTGGGATTCTGCAAAAGCTTTTCCGGACCCCGAAAAGGCGGTTTCCGATGTGGCTGAGAAAACTCTGTTGAAGAGGCTTGGACTGCCGCTCGATATAGCACAAGCGGCTCTCTTCCTTGCCAGTGAAGAATCGTGTTGGATAACCGGTTCGGCGCTTACCATTGATGGTGGAATCATGTGCGTTTGAAGAGGGTCCTGAGTCTTGAGTCCTGAGTCTTGAGACTTGAGGTCTCGGGGTTTCGCGGTCTTGGGTCCCGAGGCTTGGACTTGCGAAAGTTCGAACTTCGAAATTCGAACGTCGAACTTTCACGTTCAGACTTCGCACCTCGAGGCTCGAACTTGTGTCAGCCTTCTTTTCATCAATCAGCCGACGGGCGTGGACACCCTCCATCTAAATCTGGGCTAGGATGGTCTGAAAGGGTAATGGCGAACAACAGAGCGGATACCAGAGAAATCCTTGCTGTAACGGGGATGACGTGCGCAAACTGTGCAGCAGCAATCGAAAAGGGCTTGACGAAGCTGCCTGGTGTTTCGGACGTTTCAGTCAACCTGGGCACTGAGCGGGCAACTGTCTCATATCATCCCGACGAGGTCTCGCATCAGGACATCGTCGAACGGATTGAACTTATCGGCTATGGTGTTGTCGAGGCGGCTCCGGATGAGAATGTGGAAGACCGGGAGCGAGAAGCTCGCCGTGAGGAGATACGGCGCCAGACACGCTACCTGATCGTCGGTGCCATCTTCACTGTCCCACTGGTCGTCCTGAGTATGGCGCGGGATTTCGAGCTTCTGTGAGACTGGGCTCAAGGGCAGTGGGTGAACTACCTGTTCTGGGCGCTGGCCACGCCGGTGCAGTTCTACGTCGGTAAGCAGTATTACGTTGGCGGATACAAATCGCTCCGGAATCGCTCCGCTAACATGGATGTTCTGGTGGCCCTCGGTTCCAGTGTGGCCTATCTCTACTCGGTACTCGTCACACTCGGTCTGGCTCCGGGACACGTCTACTTCGAAACCTCTGCCGCGATCATCACCCTGATCATAACCGGCAAGCTGCTTGAGGCGAGAGTCAAAGGTCAGACCAGCGAAGCGCTCCGAAAACTGATCGAGCTTGGCCCCAAAACGGCCAGAGTCTTGCGCGAGGGACGTGAAGAAGATGTTCCGGTGGATACCGTGGCGGTTGAAGATCTGGTGCTTGTCAGGCCTGGGGAGAGAATTCCGGTAGACGGCGTGGTAGTCGAAGGGGGGAGTTCGGTCGATGAGAGCATGATCTCGGGTGAAAGCCTGCCTGTCGAGAAGCAGGTGCATGACCGAGTCATCGGCGGAACCATCAACAAACAGGGATCCTTCCTGTTCAAGGCAACCGCCGTTGGACGAGATACCTTTCTGGCTCAAGTAGTGCGTCTTGTGGAAGAGGCACAGTCGGGGAAGGCACCGGTCGAGCGCCTGGTAGATCGTGTCGCCGCTGTTTTTGTTCCTCTTGTCATCTTATCGGCGGTGGCCACTTTCCTGATCTGGTTTCTGATCGTTGACGGGGATCTGGTGACTTCTCTGATCCGGATGGTAGCGGTTCTCGTGATTGCTTGCCCGTGTGCTATGGGTTTGGCAACGCCGACTGCTGTTGTTGCCGGAACGGGCAAGGGGGCCGAAGCAGGAATCCTGTTTAGAAACAGCACCGCTCTTGAGCAGGCTCACAAGATGACCTTCGTGGTGTTGGACAAGACCGGTACCGTGACTCAGGGAGAGCCTCGAGTCATCGACATCGTAGCGAACTCGAATGCTTCCGAAGACGAGGTTCTTGGTGTGGCGGCCGCTGTCGAGCGTCTGTCGGAACATCCGCTGGCGGAAGCGGTGGCCCAAGCGGCGGCGGAAAGTCTTAAGGAGATTCCCTCGATCAACAACTTCGAAAGTTTTGCAGGCCGTGGTGTTCGAGGCGACCTTGGAGACGAAACTGTGCTTGTGGGTCAAAGGGCCTTCCTTGAGGACGAGGGTGTCAAGGTGGAAGAGTTGGATGAGGAGGCTCAACGGCTGACGCACGAAGCGAAGACGGTGATGTGGGTGGCAATCGGTGGAGCTGCCGTCGGGTTGATCGCAGTTGCTGATGTGGTCCGACCTGGGAGTGAAGGGGCCGTAGGGAAGCTGAAGGAGTTGGGCTTGCTTGTATCCCTGGTGACTGGAGACAATCGCCAGACCGCTCAATCCGTGGCTGACAGTGTTGGCATCAGTGAAGTTCTGGCAGAGGTGCTGCCTGCCGGGAAAGCGAACTATGTGAGGGAGCTGCAAGCTCGTGGGAACGTGGTCGGAATGGTGGGTGATGGAATTAACGACGCTCCGGCCCTGGCTCAGGCGGATGTCGGTATGGCAGTTGGGTCAGGAACCGACATTGCACTGGAGACGGCTGACATAACCCTGGTTCGGGGCGGCCTCGAATCCGTCGTCAAGGCGCTGCGGCTCAGTCGTGAGACGATCCGAACGATTCGTCAAAACCTGGGCTGGGCGTTTGGCTACAATGCCGTCCTGATTCCGGTGGCAGCGGGAATACTGGCGCCCTTCGACTGGGCACCTGCGTTCCTCCAGCAGCTCCACCCGATCCTGGCAGCCGCTGCGATGGCCTTGAGCTCTGTCAGCGTAGTGCTTAACTCCCTGCGTCTGAAAAGAAGGAAGCTGGGGGATTAACCACCAAGGACACTAGGAAATGACAAATGACAAATGACAAGTGACAATCTACCGGCATCCGGTTTCCCCGATTACCGATGACCGTTTACCGATAACCGATAACCGATAACCGGTTCGCCCTCCCCTTGACCGTTCTTGCTTTCTTGCTTCATCCTGATACTTGAAAGGAGACATCCAAATGAAGAATGTATGGGATGTGGTTTGTGGTATGCAGGGTGATACGGAAAAGTGGAAATCCATTAGTGAATACAAGGGCAAGTCGTACTACTTCTGTTGTGACGGTTGTAAAGGTGCTTTCGAACGATCTCCGGAGTATCATCTCCAGAATTTTCAGGAGGAGCATCCCGGGGTGGAACCTTCCGCTTCCGGACCGGTTGTGTGACAGAGCCCAGATCATCGTGGAGAAGAACCGCTCGAGTATTGATACGCCCCTGCTGTTGTGGTTGACTCATTCTGGCCTTTTTGTTTGAGGTGTGCCGCGAGGATAGCTCAGAGGCCTCGCCGGTTGGAGATTTCTTAATGCATGATCAAAAGACTGTGGTAACGGTTCGAGGGGATGTCGATCCGCTCGACCTCGGGCCGACCCTCATTCACGAGCACCTGCTTGTCGATTTCATCGGAGCCGAGGGTATTACACGTGATCGTTATGACTCGGATGACGTGGTTCGAGTGATGCTTCCCTATCTCCAGGAGATTAGTGAGCAGGGCTTCAAAACGTTTGTCGAGTGCACACCTGCCTACATAGGTCGTGATCCGGTGCTCTGGAAAAGACTGTCGGAAGCGAGTGGTCTTCACATCGTTACCAACACAGGGCTCTATGCTGCCGGCCAGCGGGAGAACGCACCGGAGCCCTATCTTCCGCAATATGCCTATGATTTGAGCGCGGATGAGTTAGCCGGTGGCTGGTTGAAGGAATGGTTCGAAGGAATTGAAGGAAGCGGAATACGTCCGGGTTTCATCAAGATTGGTGTGAACCCCGGTGAACTCCGCCCCATCTCGGAGAAGATCGTACGAGCGGCGGCTATCGTCAGTGGGCACACGGGACTTGCTATCGCCTGCCATACGGGTCGTGGGCTTTCGGCACTTCGGATCCTGGACATACTCGAGGAAACCTCTGTTGCGCCTGAACGCTATATTTACGTCCACGCCCAGAGTGAGTCAAATTGAGAACTTCATGTGCAGTGTGCCAGACGGGGGGCCTGGATCGAGTACGACGGAATCAGCCCAAAGAGCGCGGACAAACACAAGGATTTGGTGTTGCATCTGCTTGAGCTCGGTTTTGGTGATCAGATTCTGATCAGCCAGGATGCCGGCTGGTATCGGCCTGGAGAGCCCGGGGGAGGGGAAGTCCGGGGCTTCGGATTTCTCCAGGACCGGTTTCTGCCCATGCTCTGGGAAGCAGGAGTTGCCAAAGCGATAACTGACAAGTTTCTCGTAGACAATCCGCGCAGGGCTCTGGAGGTGTGAGGGCTCACCGCAAGAAAAGTTCGAACTTCGAAGTTCGAACGTCGAACTTCAAATTAAGGACGACTATCTGATGTCTTAAACAGGCTGTCGCTGATAAGCTACTTAGCAGGAGTCAGTTGAAGGCGTTTAAGCCTTGGACCTTCTCATTTCGAGCTTCGAACTTAACCTGTTGCGGTAACCTCTGTCAGGTTGAATTACTTACCCAGTCCAAGCTCTTTGAGATTTCCCACCAAGTCTGCACCACTCGTCGCGGGCTTCACTTCGCGATCGATCTTCACGATCTTGCCGTGCTTGTCGATGTAAAAAGTCCACCGCTGAGCGTACTTTCCGGAGTCGTTCAGCACTCCGTAACTTTTCGCGACTGACTTTTCCGGGTCACTCAGAATCGCGTAGTTGAGATCCAAAGATTCGGCGAATTTCTTGTTCGTTTCGGCATCGTCAACACTGGCGGCAAAATAAGCAATCTCGAACGGCTTCAGTTCGTCACCGCTGTCACGCAGCGATTTGCACTCAATCGTTCAGCCTCCGGTAAAAGCTTTTGGAAACCAGGCAATAACGACCGGTTTCTTTCCCGAAAACTGCTTTAGTGTATAGACCTTGCCGTCGCTGCCGGCCATTTTGCAGTCAGGGGCTTCATCTCCGACACTGAGTTGACCACCCATTACAGGTGCGACCAACAGTGACAGGATTGCCAACGAGTAAAAGAGTGTTCGGAGCAACATATTCCCTCCCAGATCATGATCAAAAATTGCCGGTTGCGTTGGTGATAATGGTATCATTAATGCTGCTTGATCGAGACAGGCTGTTGAAATTATGAACGATCTACTTCTAATAATCTTGTTCGTGGTGGTTTGGCTGGCGCTTCAGGTTTGGGTATTGCCAAAGCTCGGGGTTCCGACCTGATTGAGCAACAAGTGCGAGGTCTCGCACGGCAAGAAGACCGAAGATAAGCAATAGTGCAATTCAATTGAGGCTCATTCGTCTCGATTCCCTTCCAAGTCTGTGTTTGTGCTTTGAAGAAAAGACGACGAAGTCATAGACTGGCCTTTCTTTGCAGTGAACCTGTGTTGAATACCTCACGGGAGCAACCCAGTGAATGACGAACCGATCGATCTGGACGCGATAACTCGTGTTGATTTGCGTTCGACCAGTACTGTTTACGGACCCGTCCGAAGCTGGAGAGTTGGGTTCTCGCTGGGAATCGATCTTTTGTGCCTGAACTCCATTTGCTCGTTCAATTGCACCTATTGTCAGTTGGGTTCGATTCAGGTGAAGACAAATGTGAGGCAGCTCTTCGTGACGACCGGCAAAGTGCTCTCAGATCTCGCCGCCGGTAACTGGAGGAAAGCCGACATCATTACGCTCTCCGGCAGTGGAGAGCCGTCCCTCGCAAGCAATATGGGGGAAGTCATTGAGGGAGCTGGTGCATTCACCTCGAAGCCTACCCTGGTGCTGACAAACGGCACCCTTCTTCATTTGCCGTCGGTCAGACAGGAACTGGGTCTCGCTGACCGTGTCTATTTGAAGCTCGATGCCGCCACCGAAGAGAGTCTACGGCGGGTCAACCGGCCGGTTGAGGGAGTCACTCTGAAAGGCATCGTGGAGAGTGCATGCAAATTCCGGCGGGAATACGAAGGGTATCTGGCGCTTCAGATGATGTTTGTGCATTCCAACCAGCGCGAAGTCGAAGCGTTTGCGAAGTTGATCGAGCGCGTTCAGCCTGACGAGGTGCAGGTGAACACTCCGACCCGTCCTTATCCCGATGGATGGTATCTTGCGAGCAGGGGGAGCCACGAAGGTGTTGACTATCCTGCCAAGCCGCTCAAGCCACTCGCCCCCGAGACGCTGAGGGATATTGTGAATCAGCTTCGTGAGGCAACCCCGGGGAGCAAGATTGTTTCCCGAGCTGACGAGAGTGACTGATTTCCTGGTTGTTGCAGATTCACCACCAAATCACGAAGAGTTCATAGTGCTTTAGTGATTTAGTGGTGAATCTGAGCTAGCTGCCGCTTTTCTCAGGGCCTGGAAGACATCTCGCCAGGCGATTGTACAGCCATCCGATTACCAGACCGAATAACCCAGCGTCCACGGCACTGTAGAGGGTGGCCGTTAGGACGCTGCTCAGGGTTGACGTTCCCTTATAGCCGGGATAGATCGAGGTCAGCAGTTCAAGAAAATCCGCTCCGTAGTTGGGCCAGAACAGATTGACCATCCCGACTATGAAAACACCGACGCCCCAGATGATTCCCAGTGCCAGTGCCAGTGCTTTTGCATTGATCTTCAACTTCCCCCTCCTTTGGTCGCGGCAAGCAGTCGGGTGTGCCTATTCTGCAGCATGCTTCCTATCTTGTCAGGGCGTAATAGACCACGTAGAGCCACGAGAACACGCCATGGATGATGGCCCAGATAATCGATTTGTTTGCGCTCCAGGAAATGGCAATCGCAAGTGCTGCCCCAAAGCTGATTCCGGCGGTTGTCGCATGAGATGTTACTGACATTGATGCCTCCATAAATGTAGGTGAATTGCCTCAGCCAGGCGGATCGAGAGCCTGTAACCAACAAATATCATGAAACGGGCATGTTTCCAAATAGCATATCAACGAGAGCCTGTTTCAGCCCTTGGATATTCGAGTTCGAGATTGGTTTCGAGCTTCGTGCTTCGAACTTCGAGCTTAGCCCCGGGGTCTGCTATACTACATTTTCTTTTCCTGCCGGGCGGTTAGCTCAGCTGGCTAGAGTGCCTCCCTTACAAGGAGGAAGTCACTGGTTCGAGTCCAGTACCGCCCACCAGGTTTTCCCTTTATATCACCAACAAATTGTGGGGATTACTGCGTTCAATGAGAGGCCGGCGGGAAGCATTCTGCTCTGCGGTTCGATATCCCCGGGCGAGCGAAGCGAGCCTTGGAGCGCGGGTGCCTTGGTACCGCCATTTCATCGAGGAGCTGAGGATGCACACTGAACATAGGACCGCTTTCAACGGAAGTCTCGTTACAATAGTACGTCCGCCACGAACCGATAGAAAAGCCCTCCGGCGGGTAGACTTCGGCAAGCCTCAGCACTCCATGGACTTCGTCGCGCTCCGGCATCCTTATTCGGTACTTAGACCCTCTGATGTTCAGGACACAGAGCGCAGGCCGTGAGGCCGCGTCGGGTTACAATCTCCACTCACTTCAGAGTAACGCGGTGTACCTTTGAACCTCTTTCAACTCTTGTGCATCAGAGTAGACTCACCGGAAACCCCGCCCCCCATCCTATTTCGTGACCAATACTCAAAAGGGGCCGGGGTTTCCAGAAATCCCAAAAGTGAGCTTCAGACGAGGCTTGTTCCGACATACGAGGCGGCAGGTCTCCCATTACTTCAGAGGGCCAATCCCGGCCCTACTTGCAGATACGTCGCTTGCAGGAACCCGAACAGCATTCGTCATCGGTAGTACAGGAGTCACCCCTTGGACGACACGACGGTTCGCAGGCAGGATCTTCGAAGCAGTTTGGATCGGCGCAATCGACGAAGCCGTTGCAATCATTGTCAAGGGTGTCGGAACAACTAACCTCGAAATCCGCAGCCGCACCACAGTCCGTAGAACAATTGCATTGATCCTCCCCTTCGTCGCAGACAGTATCGCCGCAGACTGGGGGCGTACCACAGTCAACGGCGCAGCTGAAGCCGTTCTCCGCACCTTCACAGCTGTAATCGCCACAGCAGAAAGAGATCATCTCTTCGGCCGTACACTCGTAGCCGTCAGCATTGCATATTGTGCCATCGTTTTCGGCGCAGTAGATGGCATTCCTGCCGGCACCATCTCCACAACAGAATCGAGCGCTGGGTCTGCCGTCTTGTATCCCGTTGCAGTCGGTGGCGCAGTTGATGCAGTTCTCGCCGTTGCCAGGTTCGCAGATCCCGTTCCCACAGGAGGCTCCCGGTTCAGAGGTGCAGTCGCTGGGACATGTATTGCAGTCCTCTCCGTTCTCGCAAGTACCATCGTTATCGCACGCGTCGCCCAAACAGGCGTCGTTGTCCTCATCACAAGCG
>JAUVSF010000551.1 GCA_030597245.1 Acidobacteriota bacterium | reverse complement strand
GGGGACACTACTGGGCTCGACACATGTCGCCCCGCGAGGCGGGGCTCAATCCACACCACCCCGGTCCACAGATAACCTAACCCGCATTTCTCAGCAGCTGGCGGCTGCGTCACCGGATGCATCCGCGCCTTCGGGCCTCGGCGCGATAATTGTCCGGGCCCTGTAAGGACCCGGCTGCGTATGCGTCGCAACGGTCATACGGAGCCCCGGTAGGAAGATGGCCTTCCAGGCCGTCACCTCAAACCGACGTGTCAAGCTGGAAGCTTAACTTCGGTCAAGCGCCCGGGGAGGAAGATGGCCTTCCAGGCCGTCATAACAAGCTAAGAGCATATCTTCCGGCCCATCGTTTGTTTCGGAGCATACGGAGCCCCGGGATCTCGGAGACCGGGGGCTCTTCACGTGCCTCGCGACGCAACCCGGTGAGAAAAGCGGGCGAAGAGAGTGTTGACTCAACAGGAACGAGCGTCCCGATATCCGGCACCCGGCATCGGGCATCTGGTATCGTATCCTCCCTCGTTCTTCGAGCTATGGTGCGACAGGTCCTTCTTCGCTCTTCGAGCTACGAAGGGCAGGTCCGGCCTCCGGCAGGTTCGAGGAATGTCACCCGGGGGTAATCAAGGCAGAGACCCATTGATCAAGAGAACGAAAATGCCGCGGGACGAACCGAGCAACGAAGGTCTTTCGCGTCGCGTTTCCAGAGCATGCCGGAGGTGGCTCGATCCACACCACTTTGGCTTGGCTGGACAGAAGCGCAGCGACCCAAGAGGAACACATTGACGCAGGAAGAACAATGCAACGAAGCTGCCTCGGGTCACGTTTCCGGAGTCCCGCCTTGCGGGACGACATGAATCTCGCAGACCCGCCTTTCGTCAACGTAATAGATAGGGTGGAGGATCCGAACCCTGTCTTATCCTCTGAAGAGATTCTTCCCATGCCATCTCAAAAACTCAGGGTGAGGTTTTGGTAGGGTGGCTCTCGGGAATACGTGCATATCCCTCGGGGCTAAGATTTCCGGCCACGCACCAGCTTCGGCGCCCGCTGATCGCCAGGGGTTAGCCCGACTGGTGGCTTGATATGAACCACATATGTGATTATAATGTAATTACTAACCGGAGATTCGTGGTGATAAAGATTCGTTTGGTTCAAATAGGCAATTCCCGCGGGGTTCGATTACCCAAACCGGTGATTGAACAAGTTGGGCTCAATGACGAGGTTGAGCTGCAGGTGCGTGAAGGCGAGATTGTCATTAGGCCGCTCAGAGCACCAAGATCAGGTTGGGCGGAAGCTGCACGGGTGCTTCGAAAGAACGCAGGGGATCAGCTTCTCGATCCTCCGACGCCGACGCGTTTTGATGAGGAGGAGTGGGAGTGGTGAAGAAGGCACCCGTTCGGCGAGGGGAGGTGTTTTCGGTCAATCTCGATCCGACGGTTGGCGGCGAGATCCAAAGGACTCGGCCCTGTGTTATTGTTTCACCTGATGAACTGAACGCCCATTTAAGGACCTTCATCGTTGCCCCGTTGACAACGGGTGACCATCCCTATCCGTTCCGTGTGTCGTGTCGTTTTCGCGGGCGTACGGGTCACGTGGTTGTTGATCAGATTCGGACGGTTGATAGCGAGCGATTGGTTCGACGTTTGGGTCTTTTGTCCCCAACTGCCTTGGGGAAAACGTTAAGCGTCCTCGAGGAAATGTTTTCTCCGTGATTGGGCCCGGCTTACCGGCGGATATCGGAAAATCCAGTTCAGATGTAGCAAATACAGTAATGCTGTCATCTTTCAATGGGATGGCTTTCGTGGCTGGGGTTACCGGCCCTGGCCCTCTTTTTTCCCGTTCGTGAAACCTGGTTTGCTGGAGCGCTGGTTCTGGTGATCGGAATCATTGCCCAAATCGCCTACGTTCGGTCGTTTCCGTGGATTTCGCGGTGGATCGGCTACTGATCCGTTGCCGATGTCCGGGCTGAGCCAAACCCTATGGCTGGGAAGTTGGCGCGCGTGACACTGTAGACCGCGAATGTAGGCCCGTTCTGTCCGATCATTAGGCAACGACTCGAAGAGTTGCGGCGGAAACTGGAATTCGAACTTGAGGAAGTGGATGTCACGCTTCGACCGCACGTGGTGCGCGCGAAGTGGTTTGATTTACTCCCCCCGTACGACCCTATTCGTTAGGCTGTCTTGCATTCTGGCCATATTCTGGCTAGACTATAGCTAATATGCGATGGGAGATCATTCTGTCGCCTGAGGCAGTAGAGGATCTACGCAGCCTTTCGGCCCGGCACCGTGCCAGTGTCCGGGATGCGTTGGAAAAGCATCTCAGGTACGAGCCGGCAAAGGTGAGTCGAAGCCGCATTAAGAGACTGCGAAACTTGAGCAAGCCGCAGTACCGCCTTCGAGTTGATGAGATTCGCGTCTTCTATGACGTAAGGGAGTCGCGAGTGGAGGTCCTTGCCATCGTGCCAAAATCTTCGGTGTCCAAGTGGCTTGCCGAGCGAGGAGAAAAACAATGAAGCGCGTTGCATTGTCTGAAGTCAAAGATCAACTCTCGAAGTATTTGCGGGAGGCGGGAAAAGAGGGCATCGTCATTACTCGACACGGTAGACCGGCAGGTGTGCTTATTGGATTCCCCTCGGAGGACGCCTGGTTCGATTATAGGTTGGAGAATGACCCTCGCTTCCTCAGTCGGATCGAGGCGGCACGTGAGAGCCTCCGCTCAGGTCGGGGGGTGCCAATCGAAGAGGTGGCTGAAGAGTAGCGCTGTCACCAGCCGTACACGCACCTCGACTACCCGCCCTTTTCCCACAGAATCGATCTCCGCTGTCGGGAGATTCTCGTCCGGAATTTCCCGACAAGTCGGAATCTCCCCACCTTGCCCTTGGCTTGGGTGTTCCGTGCAAGGGGATCTTCACGGTGGCGGAGGTTAAATGGATGGACTCGTCGGGATAAAAACACATGTTCGAGTAAGCTGTTCGTCGCCTAGTGAAGGGATCCAGAGAGGGAAGGATCCGTTCTTCTGCCCTACCATAAGTACACTGTGGCACGAAGCGCGAGGACTGCCAATCTCCGACGGATCTCGCAGAATCGGTATCTCGGTCGTAATACTAGATAGTAATGACAATTGAACAGAAGACACCTGTGCCGGTTTCTCCCGAACTGATCATTGGCGTTACTGCGCCTGTTGGAACTCCGGTTGAAATGTTCTGCACCAGTCTGAAGGTTCGGCTGCAGGAATATGACTATGACAGCACAGTTTTGCACCTAAGCAGGTATACCGACAACTTCACGCTCGATTCACCGATGCCTGGAACCGATGTGGGTGAAGCTAATCGGATCTCCCAAATGATGGACCGAGGGAACGAACTGAGGGAAACGACGCAACATCAGGATGTCCTTGCGCTTTGTGCCATTGCGGACATTTTGGCCAAACGGCCGGACCATCGGGCTCCGTTGGCGAAAAATGCCTTTGTGTTGCGCCAGCTGAAGCGGCCAGACGAAGTTTACAGGTTAAGGGAGGTTTATGGGGACGGTTTTCATCTAATTGGTCTCTACTATCCTAGAGCCGCGAGGATCGAGAATCTCATCAAGAGAGGAGC
>JAUVSF010000293.1 GCA_030597245.1 Acidobacteriota bacterium | reverse complement strand
CGACCTTGCGTGGAACAAAGTGCTTCCGTATCTGCTCAAGCATCTTGAGAGTGTCTTCGTCTTCCCGGTCGCCGGCCAGGAGAATCTGGAGCGGTTTCCCGAGCGAGGAATCAACAGCGACCATCATTTGGGGCATGGCCTGAGGCGCAGCTTCAAGTCGATGTGCGAAACTGAGGATCGTTTCCTCGCCCATTTTGAGCCAGTCGGCATTCCCCGTCATTTGGCCCAGACGAAGCAGGTTGAGAGCGGCGATCGAATTAGGGGCCGGCACGGCCCCATCATAATCCTCTTTCAGTCTGATAATTAGCGAGGAATCTTGCCCCGTGGTCCGGAAAAAGCCGCCCCCTTTTTCGTCCCTGAACAGCCGGTTCTGGGTTTCCTGGAGCTCAATAGCCCTTTCTAGCCATTTGTCTTCCAGGGAGGCCTCATAAAGGTCGAGTAACCCTTGAATAAGGAAAGCATAGTCGTCGAGCATCCCGTCGATGGCCGCTTCCCTATCGCGGTACCGTCTCTTAATCGTCTTGGTTCTACTGTCATAAAGGTGCTTCCTATTGAAGTCGGCTGCCTGCCTGGCAGTGGTCAGGTAGCTCTCGTCACCCAGGGTCTGTGAGGCCTTGGAAAAGGCTGAAATCATTAAACCGTTCCAGGCTGTAAGGACCTTGTCGTCGAGCATCGGTCTGGGACGCTTCGGACGGGCTTTGAGCAGCTTCTGCCGACTGATTTCAAGTAGGTCATCCACCTCAGTTTCAGTTTTTCCGAACTCGACGCGAAGCGCCCGCCGAGTCGTGACTATCGAGAGGAGATTCTGGCGCTCGAACTCTCCAAATGGATCTCGGGCTATGTTGCCCTCCATCTTTACTCCGTAATAGGTCCCGAAAAGGTTCGATTCTTCCCCGAGGAGGTATTCAAGTTCCTCATGAGTCCACACATAGAAAGCGCCCTCGGCCTTTTCCTCGGGTCGCTCCTTGCTGATCGAGCTGTCGGCATCTTCAGCCGAGAAGAATCCCGCTTGTCCGCTCCTTAGGTCCCGCATCACGTATTGCAGGATCTCCTTTGCCACTTCCGCAAAGAACTTATCCCCGGTTATCTGAAAAGCTTCCAAGTACGCGACAGTAAGTAGAGCCTGGTCATAAAGCATTTTCTCGAAGTGAGGCAAGAACCACCGCCTGTCAGTCGAGTACCGGTGGAATCCGCCGCCCACATGGTCGCGAACGCCTCCAGCGGCCATCCGTCGAAGCGTGTTGATCGCCATCTCAAGAGCCTGTTTTTCGCGCGATCGGGAATAGTATCGAAACAGAAAGTTGAGGTTGACGGGCCGCGGAAATTTGGGAGCTCTGCCAAATCCTCCCAGCCTACCGGCGTAGGCGCTCCGATACCAGGCGAATGCACTGTCGAGCAACTTGGCTGGTTGGACTATTCCGCTCTCTGTGCTGGTTTTCGTGAAATCGCGAAGGCGGGCGGTGAGTTTCGTCGCAGACGTCAACAGCGTTGAACGATTCTGTTCCCACTGATCCGAAATCTTGAGGAGAATGTCTTTGAATCCAGGTCTCTGCCCTCTCCCTTCGGGTGGAAAATAGGTGCCTCCAAAAAACGGTTTTCGATCCGGAGTCAAGAAACCCGACATTGGCCAACCGCCACGGCCCGTAGTGGTCTGGACAAATGTCATGTAAATCCTGTCTATGTCAGGCCTCTCTTCGCGATCCACTTTGATGCTGATGAAATGTTTGTTCATCAACGCCGCGATCTCCGGGTTTAAGAATGACTCCTTCTCCATGACGTGGCACCAGTGGCAGGTCGAGTACCCAACCGATAAGAAGATGGGCTTCTCTTCTCTCTGCGCTTTGGCAAAGGCCTCATCTCCCCACGGGTACCAGTCAACCGGGTTGTAGGCGTGCTGCAGGAGATAGGGGCTTTTCTCGTTGACGAGGCGATTCGCTTTGATAGAGGAGTGCTCCGTCTGATCCGCCTGCTGATTTGGATGAGGAACATTGTTCCCCGCTTCAGCAAGAACGTTGAAAACTACCGGCAGCAATACTGCCAAATGTAGAGCCCGAAGAATGATAATGTGTGTCTTCATATTGAGGAGTCTTTTTACCGATGAGTAAAGCACAATCAGATATTTGCACTATTAGCATAGCAGGCTCCTACGAAACGAGACCTACTTGCCAAGGAAGTATGCGGAAGTGAATACTGTGGGTTCGGAACACGAATGAGCAATATTTCTGTTTTCTGGTCAAAGGAGAAATCGCCGCGCCGGCGAGTCTTAGGAGTCCTCGCCGTTGCAGCTTTTCTGTTGGCGGCAGTGGTGGGGAGTCTCCTTGTTTTGGAAGAGCTCAAGGATCGGAGAGAGCGACTCGGGGCCGAGGTCATAGCCAGGGTTGAACAGGTTGAACTGGAGCTCATGGGTTTCTTTGGCCCCCTTTCTACATGCCTCGAGATCATTGGGAAGTGGGGAGTTACCGGGATCATCGACCCGACGCTGCCGGACCAGTTAAGCCGCCAAATTGCGCCACTCCTGGACCTGCTTCCTCAAGTGTCTTCCGTGGAATTTGACTCTCCTGGCAGTCCATCGTCTTTTGTGGTCAGAACAACTGATGGCTGGAAGGGTCTCCGTCTTGGCCCGGGCGATTCCGACCTGTATATGCGTCTGGGGAGAAGTGCAGATCCTGGGGGATCAAACCAACCTGAGATTGGTTGGCATTTCCCGGTCCCTCTTCTTCACGAAGACACGATGGGAGCCATTGCGACAACCCAGTGGGAAGAAGATGGGAACTCTTGGCTTGTCGGCTTAAACGTGACCTTCAATGAGATCAGGAAACTTGCCGAAGCACTTCCGACTGATGATTCAGCGGAGATTGTGTGGCTGACAGATCAGGGGGATGTGATCAGGCTCCTGGATCTTTCGGCCAGAGCCGCCGGGGCTTCCGGAGCGCAACTGCTCAGTTCGAGTAGAGGAACGGTTGCGGAGGTGATGACTAAGCTCCTTCTCGATGAGAGCGCCGATGCGGAACAGGTGCAGCAGTTTCAGTTCACGCATGAGGACAGGAGTTGGTGGTGTGCGATATATCCTTCGGGAGTTGCCGGACGCTTCATTCGGATCGGGCTTGCGGTGCCGGAGAAACGGCTGATTGGTGCCGTGGAAAGGGAACGGGACACTTTGGGGTTGGTGGTGGCTGGACTTCTCGCTGCCGGAGTCCTCATGATCCTGGTGTTAAGTCTGAGTTCGCGTAGATCCGTTGAAGACTCTGTCTCGGGAAGAGAAGCTTACGGATCACCGGAAGTCTGGCTGCAGAACCTTGTTGAAAAGGGTGAGACCCTACAGGTCGAATTCAAGTCTTCCATGAGGTGGAACGTTCAAAAAGATAGACCCGGGAAAGAAGTTGAATTCTCCTGGCTCAAAACAGTGGTCGCTTTCCTTAATACCGAGGGCGGAACCTTGGTCATTGGGGTAGATGATGAAAAAAACGCTTTGGGAATCGAAGTCGACCAGTTCCCGAATGAAGACAAGTATCTTCTGCATTTCAACAATTTGATCAAGGAGTATGTAGGCCTCGAGTATTCTTCGCTGCTTTTGTTTGACCGGACTCCGTTTGATGGCAGGCAAGTGTTGGTTGTTCAATGTAGAAAATCCGAAGATCCGGTTTTCCTGAAGAAGGGAAACGCAGAAGAGTTCTATGTGCGAGTCGGCCCGGGCAGTAGGAAACTAACGACCCGGCAAGTGCTGGAATACTTGAAGACGCGATAGTTTCCTTTCCTAACAGGGTTGTGATGCGGGTTCAGCTGTTGCATTGAAGCGTTGAGGGACATTGATATGCTGAGTTTTCGACGGATTCTTGATTTTGAAGTTTTCCTTGCTCTCGTCGCGCTATTACTGTCGATCTCGTGCCGTTCCCAGGACGGTTTACGATTTGAGATTACCTATGGTGATGAGATGTCGTCGGATCCTCTGGATGGCCGATTGCTGTTAATGATCTCAACCGACGGAACCAGGGAACCGCGCTTTGAAATAGTTGACGGACCTAACAGCCAATTGGCGTTTGGGATAGATGTGGCCGGCTTTTCGTCCCGGGACGAAGCCGTGATCGATAGCTCTGTACCTGGTTATCCGGTCCGGAGCCTGTCGGAAGTTCCAGCGGGTGATTATTTTGTTCAAGCGCTTCTCCATCGCTACGAAACCTTCCACCTGGCTGACGGGCATGTGGTCAAACTGCCGATGGATCGGGGTGAAGGGCAGCAATGGAACAAGGCGCCCGGGAATTTCTACAGCACACCCAAGAAGATGCATCTCGATCCTGGGACTGATCAGATCGTCCGGATCGAACTGGTAAATGAAATACCCCCGATTCCAGAACCTCCGGACACGGACTATGTAAAGCATATAAAGCTTGAAAGCACATTGTTGACCGAGTTCTGGGGAAGGCCGATGTTCCTGGGTGCCATTGTTCTTCTTCCTGAAGGATTTGAGGAACATCCAGAAGCCCGCTACCCGTTGGTAGTCAATCATGGGCACTTCAACCGGACCATGACCGACTTCCGTGAGATTCCCCCGGACTCTGACCTGGAACCGGAATACAGTGAGCGGTTCCATCTGGACGGATATAACCGGATTGTCCAGGAACAGGCCTATCAATTCTTCCAGGACTGGACAGGGCCCGGGTTCCCGAGAGTGCTTCTGGTCGAAATCCAGCATGCAAATCCTTATTACGATGATTCCTACGCTGTTAACTCGGCAAACCTCGGCCCGTATGGTGATGCGATCACCTATGAACTGATCCCTCATATCGAGGAGAAGTTCCGAGGGATCGGTGAAGGTTGGGCAAGATTCCTATACGGAGGATCTACCGGCGGATGGGAAGCATTGGCGGTTCAGGTTTTCTACCCTGAAGAATACAACGGCTGTTTCGCAGCCTGTCCCGATCCGATCGACTTTCGTGCCTATACGGTGGTCGATATCTATGAGGACACGAATGCGTACTTTGAAGAGGGGCCTTGGAATAAGGTTCCCCGCCCTGGAATGAGGAACTATTTAGGGCACTTGAGCGCGACACTGGAGGGGGTGAATCGCCGCGAACTGGTATTGGGTACCAGGAGCCGTTCCGGGCAGCAGTGGGACATTTGGGAAGCGGTGTACAGTCCAGCCGGTGAAGATGGATACCCCAAACGCATCTGGGACAAAAGCACAGGTGAAATTGACCGTGAAGTAGCAGAGTATTGGCGCGAAAACTACGATCTCCGCTACATCCTCGAGCGCGACTGGAGTGAACTGGGACCCAGCCTCGAAGGTAAGATAAATATCTACTGTGGCGACATGGACAACTATTACCTCAATAATGCGGTGTACCTGATGGAGGAGTTTCTCGAGAGCACGAGGGATCCCTACTATGGAGGCGAGGTCGATTATGGAGACCGGGCGGAGCATTGCTGGAATGGAGACCACGAGAGACCAAACGCCATCTCCCGGTTACGCTATCACCAGATGTTCATTCCGCGAATCGCCGGCCGCATCCTTGAGACTGCTCCTGCCGGGGCGGACCTTCGTAGTTGGAGGTACTGAAGAGGTCGGTAATCGGTAATCGGTAAACGGTGATCGGTGGGGAAAGTGAGTAGTAAGTAGTAAGTAGTTATCGGTGATCGGGAACCTGGGGCTTGGGGCTGGGAACTGGGGGCTGGGTCATCGGTAATCGGCTTGCATTCCATAGCTTCAGCGAAGGAGGGTCATCGGTGTGCGATTTGCGAAGTACGGATCCCGCGTTGCGAGTTTCGAACTTCGATCGGTCTTGGGTCTTGGGGACTTGGGACTTGGTATCTTAGCTCGTGCTCGCCTGGCCCGCCGGAGCTCGAAGAGCGAAGGGTGGAATGTAAAGCAGTAAACCGTTAGCGAGGCTCGTCCATCAAATCCTCATAAATTCTAATTCCGCTCAACATGAAATGAGACCACTTTCCAGGAGTCCCCTTCCTGCGCCCAGAGCAGGAAGAAAATGGGCGGGTGGTTGATGCCGGATTTCAAATGGAAAGCGGTTAGATAGACGTCATCGCTGTGAGGAGGCAAACTGCTGTGTATTTGAGGCGCCTTGGTCCTTTGCTGACAGCTGAGGGGCCCGGAGACGGAAGCAGGAACACTTGCCAGAAGATATGCCTTCTGATCAGGATGCTGGATCACATAAACATCTGGATTCCAAGGTCTGCTCTGTTCCAGCATGTCCTCCAACTTGCTACTCCGTGGAACGCTTTCAACGATTTGCCTCAGTCCCTTCATAATCTGCTTACTGGCTTCATCAGGGGTCTGCACCGCCCTGTCAGGGCTGTCCAGGAGCAGGTTCGAACAGTCGTGACTATGGATCGCAAAATAGGTTTCGGCTGCTTCATAATCATGTTGTATGAACCACTTTGAGAAAAAGCCCT
>JAUVSF010000431.1 GCA_030597245.1 Acidobacteriota bacterium | reverse complement strand
TCGCTGAGTCTAGTTCAGCTATATAAACATCAGGCCGATCACCCAGTCGTGGGTGAAAATAGAGAGCCCCCTCCCTCGACAAACCCATAGGACTGACTGCACCTATATCCGACAGAATCAGTTCAGGTTCACCTTGGGCCTTTCCTTCGGAGACTCGAATCGCCCAAACATCGAACTCACCGGTCCGGGCACTGACAAAGAGTACCCGATTCCCCTCCGATACCCATCCAGCGAGATAGTCATCAGCCGGATGCTTCACCAGTGACGTCACGGACCCTCCATCTGCGGGGATCAGAAAAATGTCATGATCCAATGACTCTCCGTCGCGTGCGAGGTCAAAAGCAATCCACTTCCCATCCGGTGAGAAGGCAACGTTAACGGGCCAGTTACCTCTGCACTTCATCGCTGACTTAAGCGTGCTGACTGATCCATCGCCAACCGAAATTAACACCATGTCAATTTCCCGGCTTCCTCTGGCCAATGCAACGACGTTCTCACCATCGGGAGACCAAGTGTAGGGCTGAACGTAATCATAAGATCTGTCGCTGAAAATAACGCGCGGAGAGGAACCATCGGATCCGATCACTCTCAAATCAAAAAAGTCGGGGTTGTACCAGGCATAGACAAGTTGCTTTCCATTAGGTGACCAGCAAGAAAACTCGGCGAACTCGTTACTCTCCTCCCAGGTTCCCTTGTTGGTCAGACGGTGGATTTTTCCTGTCGCGATTTCCAGGATTGCCAGATCCCCTGTTTCCCAATCCACTCTGGAAAGGTATTTCCCGTCAGGTGAGACCTGTCCCAGCAGACGAGTTGTCGAGGCTCCGACACCCTCAACATCGAGAAGTCTTCGCAAAGTAATACCTCCTGGTACCGTTTGTTCAGCTTGCCGCAGCACCGCAAGTCGGATCCTGGCTTTCGATACCACGTCTTGCTGGTCGGAAAACTCGTCGATGAGGCGAGTGTATGCTGTCTGGGCTTCGGTTCTGCCCAGTTTCTCGTAGCAAAGCCCTAGATAGAAAAGCGATCTTGCAGCCAGATCGCGGTCTTCAACTCTGCTCAGCTCCTCAAAGACCTCTATCGCGGCCGGGTAGTCTCCCTTCGTTTCCATCAGATCGATGGCTTTGTGAAAACGATGGGCCGATTGCTGGGGGGCAGCCAGAAGAACGCAGGTAGCGACCACAATAAAAACCCAAACCGGCAGATAAGAGTTACTCACTAATTGTCTTGTTGGCTTCCTCATTTTCATACTCCTCACAAGGAGCGTACGCCAATGGCGGCGGCCATTTGTCAAATGAGGGTCAAACAATGTCAACAATTGTCATCAAATGTCTCGCGGCACAGACGGCAGCACTCCCCAGCCTAGACTCTCCAGAGTCAACGGTCTCGCTAATTGACAAACCTGTAACCTTCGCCGTAGATCGACAGAATGTGTTTCGGCTTTGCAGGGTCTTCTTCGAGCTTGTGCCGGAGTCTGAGGATGTGGTTGTCCACGGTCCGGGTGGTTGGATACACCTCGTAGCCCCAGACTTGATCCAACAACTGTTCGCGAGTCACGACTTCTCCCTGATGGAGAATCAGAAAGCGCAGGACTTCATATTCTTTGGGCGTCAGTTCCAACAGTTGGCCCTGTCGAGTGGTTACGTACCTATCAAAGTCGATCTCTATCTCACCGAAACTGTATCGAGATAGCTTCTCTTGTAACTTGGAGTGACGTCGCAGACGTGCGTGTATTCTTGCCAACAGTTCCCGAAGACTGCAGGGCTTTGTTACGTATTTTCACCCGGAACTGGACCCCAGAGAATGGGAAGTCACCCACCTTTCAGACGGGGGTGTTTCCGGAAGAAAGATAAAGGGACCGCTCCTTGGAACGATAAGTTTCTATATTCCGAAAGAAAGGCTGGATCAAGGTACTCCCTCGCCAAAACCCTCACCTGAACCGAAGGAGGAAATCTGGGAATTCAAAAGGTTTGAGCTTGGCGGCTTGACTTGGATTTCTGGCGTCCGGATTGAACCCCGTGTGGAGTGGAGATGCATGCGGGTAAGAACCGAGGAAGAAGCTTCAGAATCAGAACAAGAAGCAAAGGAGTCTGGACCTATAGTCATGGGTTTGAGAGTGGGGAGGACAAAAGAATGAACCTTGATCAGAACAGTCTATCGAAGAGAGCACCACCTGAGAGGGCAATGTCAAGGATAAAGCGAGTGGAGAAGGACCGCTAAATCACTTCTGCACCCAAAACCTCAACCTCCCATACGGAGAATCAAGATGAGACAGAGATATCGCAAAAAACCGACGAACTCAACTGAAACCCATAGTAATCCTGTTCCTCAATTCTACCCGCCTTTCGGCTGTGGAGTACCTGTTCCGGAACTGTGTTCAGAACGGAAACGTGCGATACCAGAACGGATTCGCCTTTCTGACACCTTCACCAAAGTAGATGATGCAGTGGTCTGCGGGATTGAAAGCGCCGATGACGACTACTGGCAGGAACCACTGGAATGGGTGGAAACCAAGGAAGAGAAAGCTTCGACGATAAACCGAGAAAGGGAGGAAAAATGAGCAACGAAAAGACATACGACCGTTCTTTATGGGAGGCTCTCGAGAACCTCCATATCCTTACGTGTGGACTTGCGGATACCTGCATCTGCTGCCCTCTGTTTGGGTCCAGAACCCAAGAGGCCATCGACATTTGCGACGGTCGGAAGTTCTCGCCTCATCGCACCAAGGCGGAACTGACCAGAGAGTTCGGTCACTTCAAAGTTCTGAGGCAGATACTGCAGGATACAATGCCTAAAAAGGTCGATTTTGATGACCACGAATACTGGCAAACGCACCAAATCAGGCTTGCCTTTCTGACTTCCTTCAACCGTGAGATTCGAATTGCTGAGAGTCATTTCCACCCGTTGGATTGACTGAAAACGCTGGGCGAGAGTTAGGAGAAAAACCGTAACGACAGGGAATACAGAAAAGCATTACTCAAATAGACGCTGCACCAATTCGGGAATCTCAGTGCACAGAGAACCAGCAATGCGAGGCGATATGAATATCAGGGAGATCTCGAATTCACAAGTTCAGCGTAGCTAGAGGAAAACAGAAACTACAAAAAGGGTCAGTGACCAATTTGCGGAGTATCGTAAAACAGATCTACATCGTGGAAGTGCCAGAACGGTTCTATTTCAAGGTTTCTGGCGCATCTCGGTATCTGGGTATCTCCAAGAATTCGCTTCGAAAATACACCGACCTTGGGCTAATTCGAGCCAAGCGCTTACCGTGCGGTGACCGACTTTATTCGAAGGAGGAACTGGACAAGTTCTATGGCTCACTCAGGGACGCAATTTGATGAGGCATCTATCGGTATGACGCGATGCAATCTACAATGCTCTCCGTCCAATCTGTCCGCGACCCCGAGAAAGGAGGGTACGAGAAATGGGGATAAGAAAGTATCGCGGACATTACCTTTGTGTGAAGGACTGGCCGGATGGAAAACATTTCAAGCGGCAGTACCCGAATCGGCGACAGGCAAACGAGATGCTGACACGAATCGAAGCCTCGATTCTCAATGGAACTTGGTTGGAATTCCGGGAAAGACTCAGATTAAGAAACCGCAGCGATTCAATGGTCACATTGAGGGATTTTTCTGAAACTTACATTCAAGATTATGCGCAGATTCGAAACAAGAAGAAGGCATGGAAACGGAAAGTGACTTCCTTCAATGCTCTCAATCGCTATCTCTGTGGTTTGGATCTCAGAGAGATCTCGCCTGCGCGCCTGCATACCTATGCGAAGAAGCGCAAGCAGGGCGGAGCTTCGAATACGACAGTTAACCGGGCTGTTGCCATCTTAAGGCATCTGCTCAGCTATGCAGTGGAATGCGGGATTATCGACTCCAATCCAATCGAAAAATTCAAGCTTCTGCGCGAGGAAATCCAAGAACGCCCCCGGTTTACCGATGAACAGGTTGACTCGGTCATCGAAGTTGTCCGAGCCGATTGCAGACCGCTGTTTATCTTTATTCGTGAAACCGGATGCCGTCGGGAGGAAGCGTTATCACTCCAGCACTGGCAGGTTCAGGAGGCGTCGCAACTCGTAGTGTTTAGTGAGAACAGGAAATCGCGAAAGTTCCGGTACGTACCTTTGACTGAAATGGCAATCGATGCCGTAAACGCACTTCAAAGGCTGGAAACGTGTCCCTATGTCTTCTATAACCCGAAGACACGAGATCGCTGGTCTGATTGCCGCAAACCATGGGAGAAAGCCCGTAAGGAAGCAAAGATTCCGGAACTTCAGGTTAAGGACCTGCGACGGCATTACGCCATCCAGTTGGCTGAAAGTGGCGCTGGAATGCATGACATTCAGCAGGTTTTGGGTCATGCCAGTGTAGCCACAACTGAAAAGCACTATGCACAGTTTTCGCCTGAGCATTCCGCCATGAAGATTCTCAGAGTCCTCGAAGGAGGCCGTTCAAAGGAACTAAATCGGAACTCGGTGGCTGGCGTCGCGGTTGAAGAAAAACGAACACTCAATGCAAGACATTGAAAACAAAGAGGAAAATGGCGCGCCCGGCAGGATTCGAACCTGCGGCCTCCGGTTTCGTAGACCGGCGCTCTATCCAACTGAGCTACGAGCGCGTGCTTGATTCTAAGGGACTTACAGTCCTGGCTGCTTGACCGGAATC